>JBOGTX010000093.1:0-11418 GCA_050695695.1 Chloroflexota bacterium | reverse complement strand
CAGCAACGATGCCTACTATCCAAAGCTGACCGCGGAGTTCGCCGCCGGCTCGGCCAGCGACGTCTTCTGGGTCAGCACCGGCTACGGTCTTTACGACAGCTACGCCGCGTCCAATCAGCTCATTGGAGCCGACTCCTTCATCCAGAGCGATAACCTCGACCTCAGCCAGTGGTTCCCCGCCGCGATCGAGACGCTCAAGCTCAACGGCAAGCTGTACGCGCTACCCTGGGGCATGCACCCGGACGACATCGGCCTCTGGTACAACAAGGATCTGTTCGACAAGGCGAGCGTCGAGCCGCCGGACGTCAACAACGAAACCCACGAGTCTCTTACCCAGAAGGCGGCAAAGCTCACCAAGCGGACCGGGACGCATACCGACGTCTGGGGGTTGGTGACCACGACCGCGCCGTTCGAGGGTCTGATTTCGATAGTGCGCTCGTACGGCGGCGACTTCATGACTGCCGACAAGAAGAAGGGGGCGATGGACACCCCGGAAGCGCTCGCGGCGCTTCAGTGGATGTACGACATCCGCGCTACGGCGAAGGTCAACCCGCTGTTCTCGGAGACGCCCGCCAACGGCGTCGAGGATGCGTTCGTCGGCGGCACGGTGGCGATGTTCAATGAAGGGGTCTGGGGCCTCGCGCTGGCGCAAAAGATCGGCAACCGGTTCACCATGGGCTGTAGCTTGATGCCCAAGGGCCCCAAGGGCATTCGCGGCTCGATGGCCCACGTCGACACGATCTCCGGCTACAGCAAGGGCAAGCACCTGACCGAGTCGTTCAAGTTCATCGAGTTCCTGGCCAATAAGGAGAGCGGCGTTCAGAATGCGATCGTCAACGCGTTCTGGGGCGCCCGCCCGGACGTCTGGGCCGACCCTCGCCCGAAGCAAAAGTACGGCAGCCTGCTGGACGCCTGGGTCGTTGGCATGCAAGACATCATGCCACTGGACGAGCCATGGAACTTCCGACTGCTTGAGTTGAACACCTCGATGAACAACACGTTGCAACCGGTTTGGAACGCCGACACGACCCCTCAGGCCGTCGTTCCGAAGGTCCAGGAAGCCATCAACACCGTCCTGGCGAAGCCGCAACAGTAGGGTGACGATGATCGGCGAACGAGCAAGGCCGGTCGCCGTGGCGCGAAGCCCGGGGTCGGCGCGCGCGCGACGACGGGCGGTCCTGGGTTATCTCTGGATTTCTCCCTGGATCGTCGGGTTCGTCGTCTTCACGCTCGGCCCGGTCCTCGCGTCCCTCGTGCTGAGCTTCACCCAGTACAACGTGATGTCACCGCCGGTCTGGAGCGGACTGCGGAACTACGTCTACGCTTTCACCCAGGACCCGCAGTTCTGGACCTCCCTCCTGCGGAGCGCGAGCTTCGCGATCGAGTTCGTTCCGATTGGAATCGTCATCTCGCTGTGCCTCGCCCTTCTCGTGACCGCGCGCCACCGCGGCACGTCGATCTTCCGAACCGTCTTTTTCATGCCCGGCCTGACGCCAATCGTCGCCGCGGTGTTGATCTGGCAGTGGCTTTTCGATACCCAGGTCGGGCCGGTAAACTACGCGCTCAACCTCTTCGGCATCGCCGGTCCGGGCTGGTTCGGTAGCACCACCTGGGCGCTGCCGGCGATGGTCATCATCGCGCTCTGGGGCTCGGTTGGCGCCAACCAGATGGTCATCTTCATCGCATCCCTGCAGGGGGTACCCCAGGAGATCTACGATGCCGCGAAGGTGGATGGGGCCGGCCGCGTCCAGCGCTTTCGGGCCGTCACCCTGCCCATGATTTCCCCGGCGACCTACTTCAACCTGGTTCTCGCGACGATCGGCGCCCTCAAGGTCTTCGAGCTAGCTTTTCTGACCACCCAGGGTGGCCCAAGCTACGCGACCTGGTTCTACATGCTCCAGCTCTACCAGACGGCGTTCGAGAACTTCGACATGGGGTACGCCTCGGCCCTCGCCTGGATCTTCTTCATCGTCGTGATCGGACTGACCTACCTCCAGGTGCGCTGGTCGGAAAGCTGGGTCTATTACGAAGGAGGCGAGTGAACGTGGCGGCGGAGTCGACGACCAACGAATGGGCCCGCTCGGAATCGGCCGCCCGGCCGGTTGGATTTGGCCCGACCGCCGAAACGATTGCCTGGTACGTAGTGGTGATCGTTCTGGGGCTGATGTTCGTCGGCCCATTCATCTGGACCGTCGGGAGCTCGCTCAAGAATCCGACCGAGCTCTTTATCTATCCCCCGCGAGCCTGGCCATCGGTTCCCGAGTGGCACAACTATCTCGAGATCTGGACCTTCGTCCCGCTCCTGACCTTCATCGAGAATAGCGTGATCGCCGGCGGCCTGACGACGATCGGCCAGACCCTTTCGGCCGCCGCCGTGGGTTATGGCTTCGCCCGGTTCAAGTTCCCTGGGCGCGACGTTCTCTTCCTCGCCCTCCTCGGCACACTGGTCGTTCCTCAGCAGGTCACGATGGTGCCGACTTTTCTCCTCTACAAGTACCTCGGCTGGCTCGATACCCTGCTACCCCTCTGGGTGCCTGCCTGGTTCGGCGGTGGAGCTTTCTTCATCTTCCTGATGCGCCAGTTCTTCATGGCGCTCCCGCGCGAGCTCGACGATGCCGCCGAGATCGACGGGGCCGGCACCGTGCGGGTTTTCTGGGATATTCTCCTGCCACTCACGATCCCCGCGCTCGCGACGGTCGCGATCTTCGCCTTCCTCTGGAACTGGAACGACTTCCTGAGCCCGCTGATCTACCTGAACAGCGAGCAGCACTTCACGCTACCGCTCGGCCTACGCTTCTTCCAGCAGGAAGCCGGCACCGGCGGCACGCCCCACGAGCAGCTTTTGATGGCGGCGTCCGTCGTCGACACGATTCCCCCGATCATCCTGTTCTTCGCCCTCCAGCGCTATTTCATCCGCGGAATCGTGATGACCGGCATCAAGGGGTAATCCCCGGTCACGCGGCGATCGCCGCATCCTGGCCTTTCGTCTCGTCAGTCGGTACGCTACAATAGCCCCACCGACGTCAGGGGGAGGGTCGAGATCGTGCGCGCCACCGACTTGCTGCCCGAGGAACTCCGAAGCCTGTCCCTCGGGTCGGTTCGGCCAGCCGGCTGGCTAGCGACACAACTGGAGCTCCAGGCCGCTGGGTTCACTGGGCACCTCGGTGACGTCTGGCCCGACGTTGGCCCCAACAGCGCCTGGCTCGGTGGCAACGGTGAGGATTGGGAGCGCGGACCATATTACTGCGATGGCCTGGTCCCCCTCGCCCATCTCCTGAACGACGCGCGCTTGCTCGACCTTACCTCCCGCTGGGTGGAGTGGTCGCTTCGGAGCCAGACCGCTGACGGGTTCTTCGGTCCCGTCACCAACCAGGACTGGTGGCCGCGCATGGTCATGCTCAAAGCGCTCACCCAGCACCAGGAAGCCACCGGCGATCCGCGCGTCATTCCCTTTCTCGAAAGGTACTTCGCCTACCAGCGTGCCCGGCTCCCGGAGCGGCCCCTTGAAAAGTGGGGGCAAGCGCGCGGCGCCGAGAACCTCCTGACGGTTTACTGGCTTCATCGGCGAACCGGCGACCCCGCGCTCCTGGCGTTGGCGGACCTGATCGCCCGGCAGTCCCTCGATTGGCGCCACTTCTTCCTCGACTTCCCGTGCCGGACGAAACACACTTCCGGATTCGATCACCTGACCCACGTCGTTAACGTCGCGATGGGCTTGAAAGAACCGGCGGTACGCTACCTCCGATCCGGGTCTGCCGAGCAGCGCCGGGCGGTCTACGAGGGCATGGCCAGCCTCGACCGTTACCACGGACAGGCGACCGGCATGTTCTCCGGCGACGAGTGGCTGGCCGGCCGCGAGCCGTTCCAGGGGGTCGAGCTGTGCGCGGTCGTGGAGCTCATGTTCACCCTGGAGCACCTGGTTCGGATTTTCGGGGACCCAACCTGGAGCGATCGACTCGAGGAAATCGCCTACAATAACCTGCCCGCGACGATCACCGCGGACCTGCGCGCTCGCCAGTACGATCAGCAGCCAAACCAGGTACGGTGCTCGATCGCCCGGCGCGCCTGGACCGCGAACGGCGACGATTCCAATATCTTCGGTCTCGAGCCAAATTTTGGCTGCTGTACCGCGAACCTTCACCAGGGCTGGCCGAAGCTCGCGGCGTCGCTCTGGCTGGCCACCCGCGACGAGGGGCTGGCCGCGGTGGCCTACGGGCCATCGGTGGTCAAAGCAAAGCCAGGCGGAGTCGACGTCGTCATCAATGAGGAGACTGACTACCCGTTCGCCGATCTGATTCGTTTCCACGTTCATCCGGCTCGGCCGACGTCCTTCCCGCTCGTTGTCCGCGTGCCGGGCTGGTGCGAGCGCGCCACGCTCTCCCTCAACGGCCGGGAGATCGCCGGCCCCGAGCGGTCTGGCTTCGCAGCGGTGCGTCGCGAGTGGTGCGACGGGGACGTCCTCGAGGTAAATCTGCCAACGCGGGTGCGCCTGGTCGATCGCGACCACGGCGCGGTCGCGGTGCGGCGCGGTCCGTTGACTTTCGCGCTCGCGGTCGGCGAGGACTGGCGGCGATTTCCGGATCGCCCGGGTCGCACCGAGGAGTTCTCGGATTGGGAGGTCCACCCGACAACCCCATGGAACTACGCGCTGGCGATTGATCCGGACCAACCGGACCGCTCCTTTCACTTGGATCGATCCCCGATCGACGCCCAGCCTTTTTCGGGCAACCGTCCGCCACTGCGCCTGAGAGCCATCGGGCGACGGGTTCCCGGCTGGGGGATCGTCGAAGAGTCGGCTGGACCGCTTCCCGAGAGTCCGGTCGCGGTCGACGGACCCGACGAGCAGATCGGGTTGATCCCGTACGGCTGCGCGCGGCTCCGCGTCGCCGAGCTCCCGCGTTATTCGGAGCCCGCGCCAAAAGACCCGTTGGCAGATCCAGGCTGATAACCCCGCCGTGATCTGCCGACCAGATCAAAGCGCTTGTCACCCTGAACGTACGTCATTCGCGCGATGAAAGGAAGGATGGCCATGGAAACCCGAGCTAGCGTCGGAAACGGTCGGTTCACCTACCTCGTCGACAAACAGTGGGGGCGCCGGGAGGGCGGCGTCGGAAGATTCGGTCTGGTCTCCGGCATGGCCTGCGACTCCGAGGATCGAGTGTACGTCTTCAACCGCCTTCCCAATCCCCGGGTGATCGTGCTCGATCGCGCTGGCCGGTTGCTGGGCGAGTGGGGCGCGGGGCAGTTCAAGAACCCCCATGGTATCTGGATCAGCCCACGAAACGAGCTCTACCTCACCGACCGCGACACCCACCTGATCACCCGATGGACGACCGGCGGCAAGCTGCTGCAAAGCTGGGGCACGCCGAATCAACCGGGGGCGCCGGGTGACCCGTTCAATCAGCCGACCCACGCCTTCGTTACCGCCGACGGCGAGATGTACGTGTCCGACGGCTACGGGCAACGGCGGGTTCACCGCTTTGGCGCCGATGGCAAGCTCAAGGCGTCCTGGGGCGAGGCGGGCACCGGCCCGAGCCAGTTCGCGCTGCCCCACGACGTTTGGGTCGATTCACGCGACCGAGTCCTGGTCTGCGACCGCGAGAACCAGCGGGTTCAACTCTTCGATCGGGCGGGCAAGTACCTTGGCGAGTGGAGCGATCTCTATTCGCCCATGCAGATCTTCGTCAAGGACGACGTCCTTTACCTGGCCGAGGGGCGCCAACGGATCACGATCATGACCCTGGACGGCGAAGTCCTTGCCCGGTGGGGATCCAAGGGCGAGCAACCCGATCAGTTCACCGACTCGCCACACAGCCTCTGGGTCGACTCGCGCGGCGACGTGTACGTCAGCGAAGTTCTCGGCGAGAATAAGCTCCAGAAGTACATTCACCAGCCATGACCTTCGCACCTTGATCGCGGGCACGTTACACCAGCGGTTACGGAGTCGGCCGAATTACCAGTGGCTCGTCCTTGGGACGGTTTGCCTCGGAACCTTCATGGGCGCCATGGACAGCAGCATCGTCAACGTAACTCTGCCGCTGCTGTCCGACATCTTCAAGGTGGACATTCCGACCATCGGCTGGATCGCCATCGCGTACCAGCTCACGTCTACCAGCACGCTCGGAACGTTTGGACGGATGACCGACGTTTTCGGTCGGCGTTTCATCTATATCTCGGGATTCGCGATCTTCGTGCTTGGCTCGGCGCTCTGCGGCCTGGCGGACACCGCCCTGGTGCTGATTCTGTTTCGCGTTGTCCAGGGAATTGGCTCGGCCATGCTCGTCGCCAACAGCATGGCGCTGATTACCGGCGTGTTTCCCAGTCAGAAGCGCGGCATGGCGATCGCCTTCCTCGAAACGTCGGTGTCCGCCGCCTTCACCATCGCGCCGACCCTGGGTGGCCTCTTACAGACCTGGCTCGGTTGGCGATCGATCTTTTACGTCAACGTCCCGATTGGGATCGTCGGCTTCGTGCTGGCCTACGTGATCATCGCCGACCCACCTCGGGACGCGAAGCGCCGCCCCCTGGACCTGCCCGGCGCCTTTTGCCTGTCCGTCGGTCTGTGCGCGCTCCTTGTCGCCCTGACCAGGGGATTCGATCAAGGGCCGACCGCCGGAGCCTTTCAGTTGCTCACGATTCCGGGCGTGATCTTCCTCGGGCTCTTCATCCTGGTCGAGAAGCGAACCCCGGATCCAACCATCGACCTGGGTCTCTTCAGTGGCCGCGTCTTCGCCGGCGCGAACGCCGCCAAGGTCTTCGCCTATTGCGCGATGTCGTCGGTGACCTTTCTGATGCCGTTTTACCTCGAGCAGGCGCTCCATTACTCCCCGACGCTCACTGGTCTCGGCATGACTGCCCTTCCCATCGCCCTGGCAGCCGGCTCGATGACCGGTGGCCCGCTCTCCGATCGGTTCGGCTCACACGTTCTCGCGCCAATCGGGATGATCGTGGCCGCCTCGGGCGCGCTGGTGCTCGCGCGAATCTCTCCCGACGCCGGCTACCCCCCGGCGATGGTGGCGATGCTGCTCCTCGGGCTGGGCATGGGCCTGTTCATCGTCCCGAACGACAGCGCGATCATGGGCGCCGCGCCGCGCGATAAGCTGGGCGTCGCGAGCGGGATCCTTGCCACGACCCGTAACCTCGGCCTGTCCAGCGGCATCGCCTTCGCCGGCACCTTGCTTGCCGCCCGGGTCCAGATCTACTCGGCGGCACACCTAACGGTCGTCACGCCGTTCGTTGCCGCCTTCCGCGACGTGTATTTGATCACGATCGCGATGTGCCTGGCGGCAATGGTGCTGTCCCTCTTCCGGGGCAAAGCGGGGCACGGCTAGAATACAATGCGAGGTGCCGCCTCGCGATCTCCGGCCACGCGAATCGGGCAGCCAGGTCCTGGCCGGCCGAGGCGATGCGCGCGCGCAGGCCAGGATCGGCCGCGAGGCGCAGAATCGCCGTCGCGAGCGCGTTCGGGTCGCGCGGTGGCACCAGCCAGACATTGGCCTGGTGTTGAAGCTCCGAAGGCTCGTCTCCTCGGGTCGCCAGTACCGGCAGGCCGTAGCTCAGGCAGGTGATCAAGGAGCCGCTCTTCAAAGTGACGCCGTGGCTCAAGGGAAGCACCGCGAGGTCGGCGGCGCGCAGCCGCCGCGCGGCCGCTTCATCCGAGAGGTACCCGGTCAGGCGCGCCGTCTCGCGCAGGCCGAGGGCGGCAATCGTCCGCTCGACCCAGGCCGCGTACCGGACCGCCTCGCTTCCGCGAAGCGCGAGGCTTTCCACGCCGCCGATCAGCCAGAGCACCGCGTCCGGGCGTCGCTCCCGGACCAGGCGCATCGCGTTGAGCAAGGTCTCGATTCCCTTGACCGGATGGACGAACCCGAAGAACGCGACGACGAACCGATCGAGCGGGACCCCGAGCGCCGCGCGCGCGGTGTCGCGAGTCGCCTCCAGCGCGACCTCGGGCCCGACGTTCGGACCGATCGGAATGACCTCGATCCGGTCCGCGAGGCGCGCCGAACATTCGCGGATGACGTTCAGGTGGTGCCGATTGGTGACGATCGTGAGCGCGCTCTGACCAATCAGGGCTAGTGACTCGCGGTCGAGCCAGCCGCCTCGCTCGGCCAGCGAGAACGCTGCATCGACCACCGGAGCAAGACTCCGGGGCGGACCGAGTGGCCAGCCGCCGTACTCGTGGATCGTGGTGGCGACCCTCGGCGCGCCAGGTATGGCTTTGGCCAGGAGTGGCAGCAAACCGACCACGCGGGCGTGCTGATACGACCCCGGCGCGTACTGCAAGTGCAGCCAATCGGCCCGCCAGCGGCGCGCGACCAACAGCAACCGGGCGAGTGATGCGAAGGACCAGCGCGACGACGGTATCTCAAGAAACTCGACCGGGCAGGCGTACGTCGACGGACCGCTCGCGATGGCCACCGTCGCGCCGGCCCGCGAGAGCTCCCTCGCGAGCCGCGACGTATAGTGCGCCACCCCGCAGCGCTCCGGTGCGAGCTCCCCGACGACCTGAACGACGCGCATGCTATTCTCCCTCGAAGGAAGAAGGCAGGCCGCGTGCCGGATCGCGGGCACAGGATGTGCCGTCGCGGTCGTCATCTTCGACTCGAGGTGAGAAACCATGGCCCGGGCCGCACCAACCCCCCGGAACGAACGTGATGTTGCCATCTCGACCGACGCGGTGACTTTGTCGGCGATCCTCGGTCGGCCGGCCACGGCGCGGCGCCTCGTGATCTTCGCGCACGGAAGTGGCAGCGGCCGATTCAGCCCCCGCAATCAGTACGTCGCCCACGTCCTGCAAGACGCGGGATGCGCGACGCTGTTGCCGGACCTGCTCACCGAGCGCGAGGCCCAGAACCGTCGTCTGGTCTTCGACATTCAGCTCCTGGCGCGGCGGCTTCGGGACGTCACGGCCTGGGCCCGGAATGAGCCGGAGACGACCGGGTTACCGATCGGCTACTTCGGGGCAAGCACCGGCGCGGGCGCCGCGCTGGTGGCGGCCGCCTTCGAAGGCGACCAGGTGTCGGCGATCGTGTCACGGGGAGGTCGACCGGATCTCGCCGACGGCGCGCTCCCCAACGTCACCGCGCCGACCCTTTTGATCGTCGGCGGCTACGATCAACCGGTCATCGCGTTGAATGAGCAGGCCTACGATCAGCTCCAAACGACGAAAAAGCTGGTGATCGTGCCACGAGCAACTCACCTCTTCGAAGAACCCGGAACGCTCGAAGAGGTCGCGCGATTGGCCTCGGAATGGTTCGATCAGTATCTCTAGATTTTCTCGCGCGAGTCTTCGAGTGCCGATCTGCGGACCGAGCGCCCACGTTCGACTGCCAGGAGCCCCAGGCCAGCGACGCACATCACCGCGCTGATCAGAAAGGCGTCGGTCAAGCCGAGGGTCTCGGCGATCACGCCGGCCGTCGCCGGGCCGAGAAACATTCCAATCGCGTACACTGCCTGGAAGACCCCCATCGCGGTGGCCTTCTCGGCGGGAGCGACGCTTTGAATGCTCAGACCGAGGAGCACCGGCATCGTGAAGCCTCGCCCCAGCCCGCCGAGCGCCTGCGACAGGCCAAGTAACAGCACGTCGTGAATGGCGGGCACCACCCCGGCGGACACGGCGCACAGGATCAGACCGATCATCGCGCAGCGCAGCGCACCCCAGCGCCCAATCCAGCGCGATACCGCGTAGGCGGCGATGGTGTAGGGGATCAGGGCACCGCTAGTTAGCAAGCCGAGCGTCGTCCGGGAAGCTCCCAGCTCGTTGGCGTAGATCGGCACGAAGGCGTAGGTTGTCGCCCAGAAGAAGAACTGGAGCATCGCGCCGATTGCCGAGACCCGAAGGAGCCGGGGCGCGGTGCCGACCTCGACCATGCGCGCCCAACCCGGCGACGACGCGCGGGTCGATCGCTCCTCCGGCACCAGCAGGAGAATCGCCGCGCCGATGATCCCCATAACCAGCGCGACAAAAAACGGCGACTTCCAGCCGTACACGTCCGCGATTCGCCCCCCGATGCCCGTGCTCACCAGCTGACCCATGCCGCTGAGAAAGACCAGGAGGGCCATCGCGCCGGGCACCTGCTCCGAGGGAAACCAGTCCGAAAACATGACGGTGATCGTGACCCAGGCGGCCGCGCTGATGCCGACGATTCCTCGGCCAATCACCAGCCAGTCCGGCGTTGGCGCGGCGATCAGCACCACGCAGCCCGCGCTGGCGACCAGAAGGCCGGCCACGCAAAACGGCTTCCTACGTCCCCAGCGATCCGAGGCGAGGCCGATCGGAATTCGCAAGAGCAACTGGCTGAAGCCATACGCCGCGACCACCAGGCCAACCACGACCAGCGACGCACCCATTGATTGGGAGTACACCGGCAGGATCGGAACGTACAGGTAGAGCGCGGCCCAATAGAACAGCGTCGCGGTGGCAAACACGACAATCTGGCGCCGTTGGCCAGACTGGGGGGAAGCGACGACCCGACCGAGGCCCAACATCCGAAGCGGTCCTGACAACAAGCTGCGGTGATTGTATCAGGCACCCGCCGGAGAGGCACGCTCCGTGCGAGAGAGGCCAGAGCACGTCGCGGCCAGCCAGGGGTGATCCACCGGATTCATCGTGCCCGGCCCGCCGCCGACCGGAGCCGCCGTCAACGCCATGCTACAGTACGTTCGCCGTCACCACCGTCTCTTCGCCGGTCTCCTGGCCATCGTCGTCGTGGTCGGAGTTGTCGCCGCCGTCACGGAGTGGCAGAACAACAACCCCGCCGGCGGCGTGCTGAGCCCACCGACCGCGCGGTGCCAGCAGGATCCGGCCCACGTTCCGCCACCCCCGCCCGACGCGGCGAATTATTTGCACACCTGCGGGAACCAGATCTACGATGCCCACGGGCGCCTCGTCAAAATCACCGGGGTGAGCTGGTTCGGATTGGAAACCCCGAACATGGCCCCGGATGGCCTCTGGATCCGAAACTGGCAGACGATCCTCGATCAGCTCAAGGCGCTCGGCTTCAATGTGATCCGCCTTCCTTTCAGCGACGATGCCCTTCAACCGGGCGCCCAGCCGTCCGGAATCAACTATCTGCTCAACCCGGACTTGAAGGGACTGACCAGCCTTCAGGTGATGGACCGAGTGATCGCCGGCGCGCGCCAGCGCGGCTTGCGCGTCCTCCTCGACCGCCATCGCCCGTCGCGCTACGCCCAGAGCGACCTGTGGTACACCAGCACCCGAACCGAGGCGGAATGGATCGCCGAGTGGGTCATGCTCGCGAAGCGCTACCGAGGCGACGACACCGTGATCGGTGGCGATCTCGACAACGAGCCGCGTGGGCCGGCGACCTGGGGCACGAACGATCCGAAAACCGACTGGCGCCTCGCGGCGGAACGAGCTGGCGACGCCGTCCTTTCGGTGGATCCGTACTGGCT
>JBOGTX010000092.1:0-2812 GCA_050695695.1 Chloroflexota bacterium | reverse complement strand
GTCGTGAGGTGTCGCCAAACCAGCCGGCGGTGGTCACGATCGGTAGCATGGTAGCGGGAACCACCTACAATGTGATTCCGAGCGTCGCGACGATTCAGGGCACGGTGCGGGCCTACCGGGGCAAGGTGCGCCGTCAGATCGAGGAACGACTGGGCGAGATCGCGCGGGGAATCGCCACGGCCATGCGCGCGACCGCGGAGGTGGACTATCGGTCTGGCTGTCCGGCCCTGGAGAACGACGCCGCGAAGGTCGATCTGGCGCGCGCCGCCCTGGGCGAGCTCCTGGGACCCGACGCGGTGCTGGCGCGCGAGCCGGTCATGGGGGCCGAGGACTTCGCGTTCGTCCTCCAGCGCGTTCCCGGGGCCTTCATGCACCTTGGCGTGCGCGCCCCGGGCTGGGGGACGCCGCGCCCGGTCCACACCGCGACTTTCGACCTCGACGAAGACGCCCTGCCGATCGGGGTGGCCGCCCTGGCCGCCACGGCGCTCAAGTTCCTCGCCAGCGAAGCGGGCTGACTGCCCCTCAGGCGTGCGCCGTCAGCAGACCGTGGCGCAGGGCGAAGGTGACCAGCTCGGAGCGGTGGTGCAGATTCAGCTTTTCCATGATCCGCGAGCGATAGGTGTCCACCGTCTTGGCGCTGATAATCAGCTTGTCCGCGATTTCCTGGTTGGTGTACCCGGCGGCGGTCAGGGACAGCACCTCGCGCTCGCGGTCCGAGAGGTCATCGAAGTGATCGCGTTCGTCCCCACCGACGCGACCGCGGTAGTCTTTCAGCAGCAGCGCGGTCGCCGACGGATAGAGAAATGGCTCGCCGCGGTAGACGGTGCGGATCGCTTCCATCAGCTCGGTGTCGGCGGATGCTTTCAGCACGTAGCCGGCGCCCCCGGCCCGCAGCACCTGCAAGAGGTATTGCTCCTCGGAGTGCATCGTCAGGACCAGCACCTTGCACGGCAGACCCAGGGCGCGCAGGCGCTGAATCGCTTCCAGACCATTCAGCCGAGGCATGGCGATGTCCATCACGACGACGTCTGGCCGCCGCTCGCGGGCCTGGGCGACCGCGTCCTCGCCGTCCTTGGCTTCCCCGACGACTTCCATGTCCGGCTCGCCGGCCAGCAGCGCGCGAAGTCCGGCCCGCAACACCGCGTGGTCGTCGGCGAGGAGAACTCGGATCTTTCCCATGGGTCAACTGGTCTCCAGGGGAATGCTGATCGCGACGCGGGTGCCCCGGCCCGGCCGCGAGGCGATCTGGAAGGCACCGGCGACGAGGCCGACGCGTTCCTGCATGCCAAAGAGGCCCAGCCCCCGCTCGCGCGAGTGCCGGACGGTCTCGAGGTTGAATCCCTGGCCGTCGTCCACGACGCTGGCCGACACCAGCGCGTTTTCCCGATCGATCGAGACCTCGACCCGGGAAGCGCCGGAGTGCTTGACGACGTTCGTCAGCGCTTCCTGAACGATCCGGTAGACGACGACCTCGACGTCGTCGGGCAGGCGCTTCTCGAGGCCAGACGATCGGAAGTCGACCTCGATCTGGGTGCGTCGGGCAAGATCGTCAGTGTACCACTGGAGCGCGGCGGCCAGCCCGAGGTCGTCGAGGGCGCTCGGCCGAAGGTCGAGCGCGAGCTTCCGAACTTCCTCGAGGGTTCGCCCGGTCTGGCCGCGCAGCTCGGCGATCCGGGTCGACAGCTCCTCCGGCGACGCGCTCTTCTCGACCATGCGCAGGCCGATCAGCAGCGAGGTGAGCGATTGGGCGGTCTCGTCGTGAAGCTCGCGCGCGATGCGCTGGCGTTCCTCTTCTTGCGCCGCGAGCACCTGCCGCGACAGGGAATGAACTCGCTCGCGGTAGGTCTCGAGGCCATCGAGCATCAGGTTCATCGTGTCGATCAGCTGGTCGATCTGCGGATCGTTAAAGGTCACGTGGCTGGCTCGCGCGCGTAGGTCACCACGTCGCACCGCCTCGACGGCGCGCTCGACCGCGACGAGTGGCAAGAACGCGGCTTTCAGCACCACGACGTTGACCAGCACGGTCATCGCGATGCCGACGACGGTGAAGACGATAATCAACTGCTCGCCCGTCCCATCCGGGGTCGCGTTCCGATACTGGACGGTGAGCCAGGTCCCCAGCACCGCGCCCAGCACCACGATCAGCGAGTTGGCCAGCAGCACCTTGTAGAAGATCGGGACACCGAACACCCGCCGCACGAGAAAGCTGGGCCAACGTCCGATCGGCGGATCGGCGCCAATCCTGCCCGGTGCCCCCCGCGCCTGGTGAACCGATTGCATGACGCACCTTCCTCACCGGACATTATAGCAACGTCCACCGTCACTCGGTGGTACAATCGTCATAAGAGACCTTGCATCCCGCGAGGTCAGATGATATGTCGGACATGTCCCTTCGCTACCCCCTCGCGGGTTGGCGCGGAAAGAGGCATTCGATGGATTCCAGAACCGAGACGGCCCGGCACGTTCAAGCGACGAGCGTTGGCTCGCTCGAGATCACGCTTTCGATCGATCCTAACCGCGGGAATCAGCGGACGCTGACCGAGCTCCGGCCATCATCTGGAAAGCTCGCCCGCGAGGTGCCGATCGTCATCGGGTCGCTCCTTTTTGCCGAGTGGCAGATGCGGATGATCAACGATCCGTCGCGGCTCGTCGCGGTGACCACGATGGAGAATGCCGGCCGGGCGGCCCGCGAGGGGCACCTGGTCGCCCCCGCCGCGCCGCCCGGCGGGCGAGCGGCAGGGGCGACCTACCGGGTCGAGCTGCTGGCGAATGGCGGCTTCCAGGTGAAAGTCGACGAGAAGCTCGCCGGCAT
>JBOGTX010000091.1:0-2034 GCA_050695695.1 Chloroflexota bacterium | reverse complement strand
ACCTCGCGCTGGGGCGCGGACGGGCCGGCACCCCCGGGGTGCTGGCCGATCTGGGCGCGCGCCTTGGCTTCACCGTCAGCATCGCGGCGACGCGCGAGGCCGACGGCGAGGTCGTGCGCAGCAGCCTGATCCACCGGGTGATCTCCGAAGGCGACGTTTCACGCGCGGCGGCGCTGCTTGGACGAAGGTATCGGGTCGAGGGTCGGGTTGTCCGCGGCGATGGCCGCGGCCGGTCCATCGGGGTGCCGACGGCGAACGTCGCGGTGGCCGATCAACTGCTCGTTCCGGGCCATGGCGTGTACGCCGTCAACTTTTTCGAGGGCGGCCATCGTTGGGCTGGGGCAGCGAACGTCGGCACGCGGCACACCTTCGACGGCGTCGGCCGGACGCTCGAAGTCCACCTCCTGGATTTTGCCGGCGACCTTTACGACAAGCCCTGCGAGGTCGAGTTCGTCGAGCGTCTGCGCCCGGAGCAACGATTCGGCAGCGTCGGCGACCTGGTCAACCAGATTCACCGCGACGTCGAGGACGCCAGGAGGATCCTCGGGGGCGCGTGACCTCACTCCCCGTGGTTGTGATGCTCCTTCTTTGCCTCGGTGATGATCGACTGCGCGACGTGCGCCGGCACCTCTTCGTAAGAGGCGACCCTGGCGGAAAAGACCCCACGCCCCTGGGTCAGCGACCGGAGGTCGGTTCCGTAGCGCTGAACCTCGGCGAGCGGCGCCTGAGCCTGGATAACACTCAGGCCCTCGTCTTGCGGGAACATGCCGAGCACCCGCGCCCGCCGGGTATTGAGGTCGCCCATCACGTCGCCAACGTACTGCTCCGGCACCGTCACCGTCAGCTCGACGACCGGTTCCAGCAAGACCGGGCGCGCTTGATCGATACACTTCTTGAACGCCTGCGCCGCCGCGATCTTGAAGGCGATCTCGGACGAGTCGACCGGGTGATACGAGCCGTCGAACAAGGTGACTTTCACGTCGACGACCGGGTATCCGGCGAGGCTCCCCTCCGGCAACGCCTCGCGCACGCCCTTCTCGACCGCCGGAATGTAGTTCTTCGGGACGACCCCACCGACGACCCGCTCGGCGAACTCGAAGCCGGTCCCGCGGGCTAGCGGCTCGATCTCCAGGAAAACGTGGCCGTACTGCCCGTGACCGCCGGTCTGCTTCTTGTGCTTGTACTCCGCCTTGGCCGTTCCCTGCACCGTCTCCTTGAAGGGAACCCTCGGCAGGCTCAGCACCACCTCGACGCCGAACTTGCGGTGCATGCGCTCGGCGGAGATGTCGATGTGCGACTCGCCGAGTCCGTCCATCAAGGTTTCGCCGGTGTCGGGGTCCTTGTGAACGTGAATCGTCGGATCTTCCTCGGCCAGTCGGCCGAGAGCCGAGCCGAGCTTGTCGAGATCCGCCTTCGTTTTCGGCTGGACCGCCATGGTGAACAGCGGCTCGGGGAACCGAATCGGCTCGAGGATCACCGGGTGCTCGCGGCTGCTCAGGGTATCGTTGATGCCGGCGTCCTGGAGCTTGGCCACCGCTCCCAGGTCTCCGGGAGCCAGTTGGATGACCGCCTCCTGGCTCTTGCCGTGAATCAGGAAGAGCTGGCCCAGTCGCTCCTCGTGGCCACGGGTCGCGTTCCAGACGTGAGAATCCGAGTGGAGCACGCCGCTGAAGACGCGGAAATAGCTCAGCTTGCCAACGTACGGGTCCGCGGTCGACTTGAACACGATTGCCGAGAGCGGCGAGTCGGCGCTGGCGTGAAGCTCCACCTGCTTGTTTCCGACCGGGTCGGTCGCCGGAACCGCTCCTCGCTCGGCCGGCGACGGGAAGTAGGCGACAATCGCGTCGAGGATCGGCCGGGCTGCCTTGTTCTGGAGCGCGGCCGCGCAGAGCACCGGAAAGACCGCTCCGGCCAGCACGCCTTCGCGCAGACCATGGCGAATCTCATCCTCGGTCAGCGCCGTACCGTCGAGGTACTTGGTCAGAAGGTCGTCGTCTCCTTCCGCCGCCGCCTCGATGAGCTTCTCACGGGCCG
>JBOGTX010000090.1:0-1673 GCA_050695695.1 Chloroflexota bacterium | reverse complement strand
CGCGGGAACTTCGGGATCGGGCGGTGGCAACGCTGTCCCACGACTGGTCGGGACGGGCTTCATCACACCATTCATGCCACTCATGCTGCTGCTTCTTTCCCCGCCCTCGACACTAATTTCCGATGCTTTGCTGTCTCACTCTATATTGGCAGAAAGGGCTATCCACATAATGAACGAAGTGCAGACCCTACTGGATCAGTACTGGGCGTGGCTACGCGACAAGACCACTCTCCGTCAGATCAACGACTTGGTCGAGATCACGACGCCGTACCTCGATCGCCACAACGACCACCTTCAGATCTACGCGCGGCGTCGCGACGGTGGGTTCATCCTCACCGACGATGGCTACGTCCTCCAGGACCTCGAGCAATCGGGCTGCCGAATCGACGGGCAAAAGCGGCAGGGTCTGTTGAAGATGACGCTGAGTGGATTCGGGGTGCGGCTCGACGACCAGGCGCTCGAAGTGCGCGCATCCTCGGAAAACTTCGCGCTTCGCAAGCACAATCTGATCCAGGCCATGCTTGCCGTGAACGACCTTTTTTACCTCGCCTCGCCCATGGTCGCGAGTCTGTTCTACGAGGACGTCGTCGCGTGGCTCGATCTAGCCGACATTCGCTACACCCCAGGGTGAAATTCACTGGCAAGAGCGGCTACGACCACCTCTTCGATTTCGTCATCCCCAGGTCGAGAGCTGAACCGGAGCGGATCGTCAAGGCGATCAGCCGTCCCAGCCGCGAGACGGCGGAGGCGCTGGCCTTCGCGTGGGTGGATACAAAGGAGGTTCGCTCCCCGGAGTCCCGCGCGTACGCGGTCCTCAACGACGCCGATCACGCGATCTCCGAGAGCGTCCTCGAAGCGTTGCGAAGTTACGACGTTCGCCCGATCCTGTGGTCGGGGCGTGAACGGGTCCGACCCGAGCTTGCCGCGTGAGCGGCTCCGAGTTCGCTGAATCCGTCGTCGAGGGCGCCGCGCCCGCCTGGCTGGAGGCGCTGGGTTTTTCGGCGCTGCCCAGCCCGACCATCGCGGTTGGCGGGCCTGGGGCCGAGCGCGAGTTCCTACCATCGGACGCCTGGTAGCCGAGGTATCACCATGATCTGCCCGCGATGGAAGCCACGCGATGAAAGCTGAGCGCATCGGTGTGGAGATGCGTCACGTGCTGACTTCCAGACGCGTCCCCACCGAATTAACGGTAAGCGATGCCGCGAGACGCCTCAAGGGGCCACGGCTTTGACCTACGATCCTGAGCGACACCACCGCCGATCCCTCCGGCTCAAGGGGTACGATTACACCGAGGATGGGGCGTATTTCGTGACGATCGTGGCCCAGGATCGGTCCAGCTTCTTCGGCGAGGTAACCGACGCCGCGGTTCATCCCAACAACGCCGGGCGAATGGTGCGGACGGTCTGGGAAGAGTTGCCGGCCTTTTATCCAGGTGTCCTCGTCGATGAATTCGTCGTGATGCCCAACCACATCCACGGTATCGTCGTCCTGGCGGACGCGGCAACGAGGGATCGTTTTGATCGTGGATTGGAGGGCACACCGGGATTGGGGACCGGAGATCCGATGGATCGGGCGCCGGATGATTCGGCACGACGGGGGCAGGAACCGGAAATGGGACAGGCGCGGGAATGGGGGCCGGGACCGGGGCGGCCACGGGGGGCCGCCCCTACCGG
>JBOGTX010000089.1:0-3085 GCA_050695695.1 Chloroflexota bacterium | reverse complement strand
CAACCGGACCTCCGCCTCGATGGCCCTGGTCGGCGGGAACGTCTCCTCCTTGATCCAGTCGACGTGGGGCAATTCCTGAATGATCTTCGCGCAGGCTTCGGGACTCAATCGTGTACCGGCCGGCGCGTCATGATTTTGGATGAAGATCGGGACCGTGACGGCGTCCGAGAGCGCTCGGTAGTACGCGAAGATGTCGGGCTGGGAAACGAGCCGGACGTATGGGGGCATCGCGATAACGGCATCCGCGCCAATGGACTGCGCGTGCTTCGCGAACATGATCGCGTGCGAATCGGAGGCACCGGCTGCCCCGATCACCACCGGGATCCGACCGTCGACCTCCTTCACGATGATCTCGGCCAGACGGAGGCGCTCCTCGTCAGTCAGGGTCCAGAACTCGCTGGCGTTGACCGGGGCGACGACGCCGTGGGCTCCCGCCTCGACGCAAAAGTTGACCTCACGTCGCAGGCTCGCCTCGTCGAGTACGCCCTGATCGTCAAAGGGCGTGCAAGGAATAGTGAAGATGCCGCGCCAGCACTGCTGAGGCATTGTGTTAACTCCCATTTGTCGGTGTGGTAACAGTCTCATGGCCCGGTCGTCCATACCATGCGGTGAGCTCAGCGTTGTGGGGCAGGGCCAGCATGGCATCGAGCAGCGCATCCGCCTGCTCGGGCGAGCGCGTGCGATGATCTTCGAGGACGATGTCGCGGAGAAGGGGATAATCACGACGCATGAACGCGGAGAGGGTCCGCTCCAAAAGCAGCCAGCGCGGCAGCAGGATTTGTAGCATAAGTGTTTCCGGTAGCCTCCCGACCTGGAGGAGCTGGATGCCCTTGCCGCTAACGACCGCCTGGCCCTCCACGACGACGTCGTCAGGGATACCCTGGATCGCCCCACGATTTGGCACGTTGACCTGGATCGTGCGTTCGATGTCGTTGGTCAGTGAATCGATCAGCGGCACTTGGAGCTCGCCGCTGTGGGTCAAAGGTAGGGCCTCGCTCACCGGTCTGTGATCGTCCCGCGCCGCGCTCGCGAGCGTCTGGAGATTCTGCCGCAGCTTGTCCAGGTACTGCTGCCAGCCGACCTCCGAATCGAAGCCACCGAGGTGCCCGAACCATCGCTTCTTCGTTTCCAGATCCGTGTGATACCACCACGTGGTGAAGGCGCGGGGCGTATCCCCTAACGGCATCAACCCAACGCGTTGGTAGTGGTCGATCGCCGCGCGGGACATCTGGTTATCGCCGTAGGTGGGACGGTGAGTCGCCCAGTAGTCGACGGCTTTGGTGGCAATCCACTGATCCAGAAGCGGGTAAGCATTTTCGCCACGGTAGCGAAAGTGGGTCAGATAGATCACGTGGTTGAAGCCGGGTGCCTGCCAGGTGACCCGGTCCGGATCGATCCCTAGCACCCGACACACACTGCGATAGCCGTAGAATCCGTGACACACGCCGACGACCTTGACGCCGGTCTCGCGGCTCATCAAAGTGCAACCCTCGAAGACCGGATTGCTCGACTGGATCAGCCAGGCATCGGGGCAGAGTCGTTCCAGATCACGCGCCACCGAGAGGATCATGCCCAACTGGAGCTGCATGTGTAGGGGACGGATACCGCGGTAGTAGCCGTGCTCCTCCGCTAGCCGCCGCTCGGCCTCCTCGGCGGGATGGCCGCCGACCAGCGCCGTGTTGATCACGAAATCGGCGTCGACCAGGGCGGCTTCCCGTTCCATGCTCTGCTCGAACCGTAGGTCGACGCCGATTTCGTGGACGTAGCGCGTGGCCAGCCGATGGACCAACTCCAGGCGCTCCGCGTCTACGTCCATGAAGCAGACGGTGCCACCACGTAGGCCCTCGGTAAGAATAAGGTCACGCACCAGCCCCAGCGAGAATTGGGCGCTCCCCGCGCCGATGACTCCAATTTTTACCGCGCTGGACACACCTATCTTTCCCTTCGCCGACGACGCCGTGACCTGATCATGGTTGGCGATGCGAATTGCGATCAGGCAACGACGTCATATTACTCTTTCACCGCGCCGATGACGACGCCGGAGAGGAACCAGTTCTGGAAGATGAGAAAGATCGCCACGAGTGGGAGGGTCGCGAGGACCGACCCGGCCATCACCGTTCCCCACGGTACGAAGAACCCGACGACGGTATCGTGGATGCTTGGCAAGACCACCATGATCGGCTCGATGCTCGGGTCGTTCGCGACGAGCAAGGGCCAGAGGTAGCTATTCCAGGTGCCGAGAAACTGCAAGATCGCCAACGCGCCGAGGATTGGCGCGGCGGCTGGAAGCATGATCTGGGTGAACGTCTGCCAGTGACCGGCCCCGTCGATTCGCGCCGCTTCCAGGAGCGCATCGGGAATGTCGAGCATGTACTGACGGATGAGGAAGAGGCCGAAAACGGTCGGGATTGCCGGCAGGATCTGGACCTGATACGTGTTCAACCAGTGCAGCCGCGCGAAGAGGACGTAGAGCCCAGGAATCGTGATCTCGCCGGGCACCATCAACGTCGCGAGTAGTGCGGCGAAAATCGCGTCGCGCCCACGAAATCGATACTTGGCGAGGGCGTAGCCCGCCATCGCCGCGAATAGGACGGCGAGGACAGTGCTCGAGACCGAGACCACCGTGCTGACCCAGAAATTCACCGCGATCCCCGAATGGTAGTTGATCATCGTCTGATAGCTGACCAGGGTGGGCGGAGACGGCAAGCCGACCGGGTTGACGAGAACGGCCGAATCGGTCTTGAAAGAGTTGATCACCATCATCACCATCGGGTAGAGGGACTCGATGCTTACGACGAGCAAGATGAGGTACACCACGCCTTCGGTCAGGCGACGGCGGAGGCGATAGCCCATCCCGACATCGGTTTGGTAGCGCACGGCGTCGGCCATCGTCGATCTCCTACGCCTGGTTCTGTCTGAAGATTCGGAACTGGACCCACGAGACGAGCGCGAGCAGCAGGAACATGATCCAACCCACGCTCGCGGCTGGGCCAAACTGCGCACCCTGTAAATACTCAACGAGCAGATTGAGAATCGGCCCCATGGCCGGCGGAGCCATCCCGCCGGCGGCCGCGCTCACCAGAAC
>JBOGTX010000088.1:0-13470 GCA_050695695.1 Chloroflexota bacterium | reverse complement strand
GCTGCAGGCGCACCGGGACGGCGAGCGCGTCTGGCTCTTCACCCGTCGCCTCGAGGACGTGACCGGCGCCTTTCCGGAGATCACGCGCGCCGTCCGTGGCCAGGTGATGGCCCAGCAGGCGATTCTCGACGGCGAGGCGGTCGGCTACGATCCGCGGACCGGGGAGTTCCTCCCGTTTCAACAAACCGCCCGCCGGCGGCGGAAGCACCGGGTGACGGAGCTCGAAGCGACTTTTCCCCTGCGCTACTATCTCTTCGACCTGCTTTACCTTGACGGCCAGGACCTCACCGGCGCGCCGCAACGGTGCCGCTCCGAGCGCCTCGACTCGATCGTCCAGGCAAATCCGGCCGGAGCGATCGACGTGGCCCCTCGCCTGGAAACGGAGGACCCGGAGGAGCTGACGGTCTTCGTCGAAGAGATGCTCCGTCGAGGGCTGGAAGGGGCGGTGGTGAAGCGTCCGGACGCGCCCTACGAGGCCGGAGCGCGGCGGTTCACCTGGGTGAAGCTGAAGCGCGGCTCCGGCGGGACGGTTCTCGACACCTTCGACCTGGTCGTGCTTGGCTACGATCGCGGGCGGGGCAAGCGCGCTAGCCTGGGAATCGGGTCACTGCTCGGCGGGGTCTACGATCCGGAGCGCGATCGCTTTCAGACGGCCTCGCGCGTTGGCTCCGGCCTGACCGACGACGAGTGGCTGCGCCTGCGCGCGACTCTGGACGCGCGGGCGACGCCGGTGAAGCCGCCCCGGACCGACTCGCTCCTCGTCCCGGACGTCTGGGTCGAGCCAACCGAGGTGCTGGAGGTCGTGGCCGGGGAGATCGTCCGGAGCCCGCGCCACACCTGCGGCATGGTAGACGGGCAGCCCGGCTACGCCCTGCGCTTCCCGCGGGTCTCTGGCTTTCGCCCGGACCGTCGGCCGGAGGATGCGACGACCCCGGCGGAAGTGATCGCGCTCTACCGCCTGCAACGAACGCGGGTGAACGGGCCCCGCGATCCGTGCTGATCGGAAGCGCTCTAAGGATTGGAAACGCGCTCGACTTTGCCGGACTGGGCCGAGCGATAGGCCGCCATGACGACGCGCAGGTCGGCCAGGCCCTCGGCGCCGGGCATCGTCGGCGCGCGCCGACCAAGCGTGGCGAGCGTCCAGTCTTCGACGATCCGAGCGAAGACGTCGTTGGGCTCGGCCGCGTCGATCAGCACCTGCCGGCCTTCGGGCAGGTCGGGACGGTAGAGGACGAGCGAGGGCGCGCCGGAGTCGACCTGGAGGTGACCGCGCTCGCCGTAGACGTAGCACTCGGCGCCGACGTCCGAGGTGCGGGTCCCCCAGCAGTAGAGTGCCTCGCCGATCAGGCCGCTCGTGAAGCGCAGGATCAACGTCGCGGTGTCGTCGCCGACCCAGTCGGCGCGAGTGTTCGTGGTGAACGCGGCGACCGACTCGACGTCGCCGGCCATCATCCGGGCGATGCTGGTGTAGTGGCAGCCCTGATCGAGAAGCATGCCGCCACCGGCCACCGTCGCGTTCTGGCGCCAGCCGTCGCGCATCCAGATGCCGCCGAGGTAGCCGACGCGGTGGGTCCGGACGGTGACCAGCTTGCCGATCTCGCCGGCCTTGACCAGCTCGCGGGCCCGACGAAACGGCGTCGAGAACGGGTACTGCTCGGAGACGCAGAGGGTCAGGCCGCGCTCGGTGGCCAGGGCGACCATGCGCTCGGCATCCTCGACGGTGGTGGCGATCGGTTTTTCCACCAGCACGTTCTTGCCGGCGGCGAGCGCCTGGAGGGCGAGCGGCGCGTGGAGGTGGTGCGGGACGCAGAGGTCGATCCCCTGGATCGAGGGATTCGCGAGTAGCTCGGCCAGATCGGTGTAGGGCCGCGCGTCGTAGCGCCCAGCGAGCGCCTCGGCGCGGTCTTGTCGGGTATCGCAGACGGCGGCCAGGCGAACGAGATCGGTCAGATGAGCGTAGCCGCGGTCGGCGTGCCAGTCGGCCACCGCGCCGCAGCCAACGAGGCCGACGTTGAAGTCAGGCATTGGGTCTTTCCCTCCCGAGGTCAAATTCAAGAGGCGCGTCGCGAGACGGATCTCAGTGTACGCCGGATGAATGAGCCAGGCAACGAGGGTGCTCTTTTGGATGTCTACTGATCGCCGCCATTGAAGGGGATACGGATGATCGCCTCAAAGCCTTGTACGATCGCGATATTACCTATATGATGTTGCTAACTACACTAAGTTGGGGTTGAGTCATGAGATCTCCCTCGACGATCTTTCAGGCAAGCGACTTGAATCAACGCGGGCGTGCGATTATCGACGCCGCTCGGGAGGGAGAGGCCCGCGTCCGTGACAAGGACGGATTCAGCCTAGTCATGTTGCCCGAGGAGCGAGTCCGGGCTCTTGAAACGATCGCGGCCAGCGTCGCTAATTTGGCCTCCATCGAGCGCGCGCTCGCCCACGCGCCCGATCGCGTACCGGATCTCCCGGGGTTCGGGGCTTGGACCTGGCTTCGGGCGTTCGACGTGGAGGATCTCCGGGAATTCGTCCAAGAGGTCCGCGACGCGCTGCTGGTCGCGGCACGAGAAGAAACGGTAGGGATCCTCGACGAAGTCCTTCGACGTTGGCGCACTACCGCCCAAGCGCTTGAGGATCCGCTCTGCCGTCAGATTCTATTGGGGCAGCATCAGCCGGGCGACTTCGTTGACGTTCAACGTCCTGAATAGCGGCTGATGCATCCGAATGGCCTATCTCCCCTATCGACCGGCTCGGCGTCCCGGAAGTAAACCGAGCGATCGCCCTCATTACCGCGTTCTCGTCCACCGTCAATTCAAGGAATTGTGGGAGCAGTTGCCCGAACGTGTCGGCTTAGAGAGCGCTCAGCAGTTCTACGATCACGTTGCCAACACACCTGGTGTGGCTCCCGCGATTGGCCGGACGACGATTCTAGCTGGAAAGGCGGGAAGTCCGAGTGACGATGGCTTCTCGCGCACAATCCACTACGAAATCTCTGGCGCTGGACGGATCAACTATCAGTTCAATGACGCCTACGCTGGAGGATCTCAAGGAGATCCCCATCCGGTCGTCCGCATTCTAACGATCGATCTGTCGAGTCACTGAGCGTCATGAGGTGGACGAACCTGGATTATCGATTGACCTTGTCGAACACGACCGGAGCCCCGGAAACCGATGCGCTTGTACGGTCCGTCGTCGGCACGCTGGAGGAAGCCTTTCCCGGTCGCATCCTTGGATACTACGTGCAGGGGAGCTACGCCGATCGGACCGACGTGCCCGCGAGCGATCTCGACCTGACGATCGTCTTCGCCGACCAGATCTCCGACGTCGAGCGAGCCAGGATGTCGGAGTTGGTGACCGGTCTGGAAGGGGCCGCGATGGTCGAGCTCGATCTGCAGGTCACCGACGAGCGAGCGCTGGAGCGCGGAATCGAGCCGTCGTTGAAGCTCGCCAGTCGATTGATTCACGGACAGGACGTGCGCGACCGGTTCGCCCTGATGCCGATCGACGCGTGGTCCCGCGACCGCATGCACACGTCGTACTGGCGGATCGCCAGCCTCTTCGGCCGGCCCCGCGTCGTCGCCGTCCCCCAGGGCTATCCCGACCCGGCTGGCGAGTTCTATGGCTACAACCGCCGAACGATTCGCCGACCGGACGGCTCCGAGGTTAGCTCCACGCGAGACCTGATTCGCATGACCGGCTGGGCGGCGACCGGACTGATCGCGCTCAAAGCCGGACGGTACGTCGCCCGCAAGAGCGAATGCCACGTTCTCTACCGCGAGTGCATCGGTGACGAGTGGGCGTCGCTCTTCGAGGACGTCTACGAACACTGTCGCACGCGGTGGCATTACCTGATTCCGTCGGAGTCGGCCGATCGCGCGCGATTGCGAGAGATCTGCGAGCGCACCCTGGCATTCGAGAATTACTTCCTGACCGCGTACAAGGTCTTTCTCATCTCCGAGCTGCGATCGGAGGCTCCAGGGGCGAGGCTCGAGGCTTTGCGTCCCCTCGGCCACGCGCCATTCCTGGACGACGACGTACGAGACGTCTTGCAAACGCCGCGCGAGGTCGATGACGAGGATGTCCGCCATGCCGCCGAGGCCGCGTTGCTTCGGTATCCGAGCCGCTAGCACCCGGTTCGCGCACCTGGGCGTATAATGACCTAGGCGCCCAGACGTTTCCGTGCGCGAACCGGGTGGGGGAGGGACAGGCAATGAAGCGGATGACGGTGATCTTCGAGGACGAGGGGCTCTATACGGCGATCAAGGTGGAGGCCGCGCGGCGCAACCGTGCGCTCAAAGACCTGGTTACCGAGGCGGTCCGAGAATGGCTTGCGAATCAAGAGGATCTCGATCTGTTGCCAATCCTCGCGGCTGCCCGGAAAGAATGGAGGGAAAAAGGCGGCATCGAAGCGTCTGAGTTCTTCCGAAAACTAGAAGAAGACGATCGAGCCAGTCCGCGTGCCGTATCGGGTTGAGATTTCACCCTCGGCCGGCAAGGACTTACGGCGTCTCCCCGCCGTGTCCCGGAAAAGGCTGGAGCCGGCCATCATGGCGCTAGCCGACGAGCCCAGGCCTGACGGCGTGCGGAAGATAAGGGGAGAGGAACAGGCTTACCGCATCCGGCAGGGAGACTACCGCATCATTTACGACATCTACGACGATGTAAGTTTGGTGGTGATCCTGCGCGTCGACCGACGAAGCGAAAGTACCTATCGCCGGATCTAGACGTTGGCACCGGAATACTAACCGGCTTCGCGGAACGCCGACCCTCGGCCTTCCAGGCCGACCGGCAGCAGACGGACCACGCGGTCCGGGCCGGAGATGGCGTGGCCGAGGACGAAGGCCTCGACGTCGTGGGCGCGGGCGATCGCGATCGCGGCGTCGGACTGGGCCTCGGGAACGATCGCGCAGAAGCCGATCCCCATGTTGAAGACCGAATACAACTGGGCGTCCGGTATCTGGCCGACCTTCTGAAGCAGGCGGAAGATCGGGAGCGGCTCCGGGAGGAAGTCGACGACGAAGCCGACGTCGCTGGCGACCCGGAGCAGGTTCAGGAAGCCATCGCTGGTGACGTGGATCAGCGCCTTCACGTTCAGCTGCTCGAGCATGGCCAGCGCGGACCTGACGTAGATCCGGGTGGGAGTGAGGAGCTCCTCGCCAACGCTCTGGGTCAGCGGATCGATCCGGGTGGTCGGCGTCAGCCCGGCCTGGCCGAAGAGGACGGTTCGGGCGAGGGTGAGGCCGTTGCTGTGGATGCCGCTGCTGCGCAGGCCGACGACGACGTCGCCCGGCTCGACGTTCTGGCCGACGACGATCCGATCCAACGGCACGGTACCGACGCAGGTCGCGACCAGATCGAAGCCGTTATCGTCTCGCTCGCCCTTGATCATCTCGCGCACCTGGGCGATCTCGCCGCCGGGGATCGCGACCCTGGCCTGACGCGCGCCCTCGTAGAGTCCCTTCCCCAGATCCCGCAGCAGGTCCGGCTTGAGCGCCTGGACCGCGACGTAGTCGACGATCGCGATCGGCTCGGCGCCGACGCAGACGACGTCGTTGACGTTCATCGCGATGCAGTCGATGCCAACGGTATCGTAGCGGCCGAGCATCTGGGCAACCAGCAGCTTGGTGCCGACACCGTCGGTCGAGATCGCCAATCCCTGGCCCTGGCCCAGGTCGAGGACGTTCGCGAAGTAGCCGATCGGCAGGGCCGGCCGACCGACATTCGGCCGAAAAGCGAACGTCTGGTTCACGAAACGGAGCAGTCCTTCGAGCCCGCGCTCCTCGGCGGCGCTATCGACGCCCGACCGCGCGTAGACGTCCGTCTGCTCCGGTTCGCCGATTCTTCCCGGCACGAGTTCCTTCTTTCTTCGCGATGCTTCCAAACCGTCCACGGGATCATGATACCGGGCCTTGAGCCCAGGCACAAGGAGGCGTGGGAACGAGGTGGACGGCGCCTATTCTCGACCGGAGAACGCCGAGAGCAGATCGTTGAGGCGAAACCGGGCGGGCAGATCGTCGTTTTCGATGATCCCCAGGAAGAGCAACGCGCCGTTGATCGCCGTCTCGGCCTCCTGACCACCGGCCGCGGCAAGGCTTTGGAGCGCCGCGACGTGCTGGGCTCCGGCTCCCCACTCGGCGTAGACGTAGACGCTGACCTCGACGTCCGGGTCTCGCGCGACGAGGCCGAACCCGTCGAGCGCGTCGATGCGTTCCGGTGAGACGCGCGGCGCGGCCGGCTCGAGGGCGACGCCGGCGTTCGCGGGCGAAAGCAGGTCGAGCGCTCGCTCGCCGTCGCCTGGCGGTGGGCCGCGGTCCGGGGTTTTGGCACCCGCGCTTTCGAGGTCTTCACGCGAATCCTCCATCGGCACGTTCAGTATAGGTCGACCGGGGAGCGTGTCAATCCTCGGTGGGGACACTGGCACTCCACGGTCGCGCACCCCGTGGTACAATCGTGGAGGGTCCGCTTCCCGTCGCGACGAGGGGCGATTTCGCCGCTGGGGCGGCGAGGCACCGATGAACCGGTTGCCGGGTCGCGGGCGAGCATCAACCGAGAGAATCGACGTGGACCGAGTTTCCGAATCGCGACCAGCGACGGCCAATGCCCAGCGAACCCGAATCGACGCGGCGATCGCGTCCGCCGAGCGCCTTTGCCTCTTTTCCAGCGTGCTCGACGACCCGCCCGGCCAGGCGTACGTCACCCTGCTGCGCACCCTGCTCGATCCCCACGATCGGGGCCTGATTCGCCGGACCGCCGCCGCGCTGTTCCACGCGCTGGCCAACGCCGCGGTGGGCGGACTGCCCGGCCCCGGCGACACCTGGCAGCGCTACCTGCTGGGGCGGGTGATGGCGGACGAAAACCCGTTCAGTCGGGCGGCGCAGCGCTTTCGCTTCGAGGAGATTCCGATCGGGCTGCGGGAGGCGGCGCGGCGCGACCTGGTGGCGATCGGCCGGCTCTTCGCGCTCAACGGCACGCGCTTGAGCACGGCGGTGGGCGAGATCCTGGCCGAGCTGCCAAGCTGGACCGATTTCGAGGCACTCGGCCCCGACGGCGCGAAAGACCCGCTGGTGGCCCGCTTCGTGTCGACCACCGACCTTGCCGAGTGGGCCGACGTGCTGCCGGAGCTGGCCGCGCACTACCGGTCGCGTGGCGTCGGTCCGTTCGCCGGCTACCGGGCCTTCCGGTGGCATCACCACCCGACCGGCGGTCGGATCCAGGCGATCGCGCGTCCCGATCCGATCAGCTTCGCGGACCTGATCGGCTACGCGGACCAGCGGCGGGTCGTCCAGCGCAACACCGAGAGCTTCCTGCGCGGGCTGCCGGCGAACAACCTGCTGCTCTACGGCGACCGCGGCACCGGCAAGTCGTCCACCGTCAAGGCGCTGCTGAACGCGTACGCCGAGAACGGCCTGCGGCTGATCGAGGTCGCCAAGGCCGCCCTGCCCGATTTTCCGGAGATCATCCGGATTCTGGCCGAGCGGCACGAGCGGTTCATCATCTTCGTCGACGACCTTTCGTTCGACGAGAACGAGGTCGGGTACAAGGAGCTGAAGGCGATTCTGGAGGGGACGCTCGAAGCGCGCCCGGAGAACGTGCTGCTGTACGCCACCTCGAACCGCCGTCACCTGATCCAGGAGCGGTTTTCCGATCGCGTCTCGCCGGGCGACGAGGTCCACGCCCAGGACACCCTGCAAGAGAAGCTCTCGCTCGCCGACCGCTTCGGTCTGACGGTGATCTTCACCACACCGGATCAGGAGCAGTATCTCGAGATCGTCGCCGGCCTGGTCGAGCGACGAGGGCTGGCGATCGATCGGACCCGGCTACGTCGCGAGGCGCTCCAATGGGCAGCCTGGAACAACGGGCGCTCCGGCCGCACCGCGCGGCAGTTCGTGGACGATCTCACCGCCAGCCTGGCGGCGGATGGTCGGCAAACGAGTGGATGATGGATCGACCGGGAGGTACCTTGCCCGAACCGACGGAGATTCGCGGCGAGCGCGTGACACTCCGGCACATGGTGCGCGCCGACGTCGACGAGATGGCGCACTGGCCGCGCTTTTCCGAGCCCGACCTGCAGTGGGCCAACCTCGAGCTGTCGTTCCCGACGGAACGTGACGCCTACTTCGAGCGTGGGCGCACCAACGCGAATCGGCGTCGGTTCGCCATCCGAGATCAAGACGACGAATTGATCGGCACGGTCGGCCTGCGCAACCTCAACTTTCGGGCCAGCCAGGGAACGCTGGGGATCATTATTCGGGCCGACGCAGTGGGGAAGGGATACGGCACCGACGCGATGCGCGCGGTGCTCCGCTACGCCTTCGAGTGGCTGCGCCTGCGGCGGGTGCTGCTCGACGTGGCCGAGACCAACGACCGGGCCTATCGCGTGTACGATAAGCTGGGGTTCGCGCGGATCGGCGAGCACCTGGGTCCGCAGGCCGTGACCTACATCGACATGGTCCTCTCGCGTGAGACCTATCGGCGCTGGTCGGAGGGCTCGCCGATGCCGAGCCGGCTGGAACGGCCTGGACGATAACGAACATTTGTGCTAATATGGCGGTAGGAAAGTCGTACGTCAAGCAGGCGCGGCGAGCCGGGGCGGTCGCTGGGGATCGCGGCTCGCGGCAGCGAATGAGAGTATGATG
The DNA here is from genome assembly GCA_050695695.1 of Chloroflexota bacterium. Taxonomy (GTDB): domain Bacteria; phylum Chloroflexota; class UBA6077; order FW602-bin22; family CADDYW01; genus JAJPKB01. The sequence continues at coordinate 4,834 of JBOGTX010000088.1, read as the reverse complement.
GAAGCCGCGCGAACAACCGATTCACCAACCAGGTGGGATGAAGCAAGACAGGGAGACGGACAGAACACCATGGATCGAGAGAAAGAGCGCGCGTTAGAGAGTGCGATCAGTCAAATTGACAAGCAGTTTGGGAAGGGCTCGATCATGCGGTTGGGTGAAGTAGCGCCCCGGATGGTCGTCGACTCGATTTCCACCGGCGCCATCGCGTTGGACCTGGCGCTTGGCATTGGCGGCCTGCCTCGGGGCCGGGTGACCGAGATCTTCGGTCCCGAATCGGCGGGCAAGTCGACCCTGGTTCAGCACATCATCGCCGAGGCCCAGCGGGCCGGCGGCATTGCCGCCTACATCGACGCCGAGCACGCGCTGGATCCGACCTACGCCCGGCGCTGCGGGGTGAACGTCGACGATCTCTACATCTCACAGCCCGACACTGGCGAGCAGGCGCTGGAGATTGCCGAGGCGCTGGTGCGCAGCAACGCCGTGGACGTGATCGCGGTCGACTCGGTGGCGGCGCTGACGCCCCGGGCCGAGATCGAGGGCGACATGGGCGATAGCCACGTTGGCCTCCAGGCCCGGCTGATGTCCCAGGCGTTGCGCAAGCTGACCGCGGCGATCAGCCATTCGCGCTGCGTGATGATCTTCACCAACCAGCTTCGCGAGAAGGTCGGGGTGATGTTCGGGAACCCCGAGGTTACTCCGGGCGGCCGCGCGTTGAAGTTCTACTCGTCGGTCCGACTGGAGATCCGGCGGGTCGAGTCGATCAAGCAGGGCACCGACGTGATCGGCAACCGCACCAAGGTGAAGGTCGTCAAGAACAAGGTCGCGGCGCCGTTCCGAGTCGCCGAGTTCGACATCCTTTTTACCGAGGGCATCTCGAAAGAGGGTGGGCTGATCGACGTGGGGGTGACGATGGGGATCATCCACAAGAGCGGCTCGTTCTTCAGCTTTGGCGAGACCCGGATCGGCCAGGGTCGAGAAAAGGCGCGCGACTTCCTTCGCGAGAACGCGGCGATCGCCCTCGAGATCGAGCATCAGATTCGCGCGAACGCCGGGGGCTACCCGGTGATCGAGGTGGACGGCGCGCTGGCCGAAGCGGAATAGGACCGGCGCGACGGGTTGGACGTTTTTGGACCGGGAAGGGCACGAAGAGCGTTTGGACCACGAAGCGCGCGAAAGGCCACGAAAAGCGCGAAAAGTCGGTGAACGGCGCCCCCTCACCTGTCGCGGCCTTTCGCGTCGTTCCGCGTTTTTCGTGGTCCAGACGTTCTTCGCACGCTCGGTGATCCAAACGCTGTTCGAGGTGCCAGTCTCCCCTTTCAGGCGCCGAAGGATCATGCGCGATGTCTAAAATTCCTATAATCCGGGTCGAGGCGCTACCCCGCCGGACGGATCGGGTGCGGGTGCACCTTGGCGATGGCCAGACCTTCGAGCTAGCGCGGCTGGTGGCGGACGAAGCCGGATTGCGTCCGGGCGCCGATATCGACGAACTGGCGCTGGCGAACCTGCGGGGGCGCGGCGCCCTTCAGGAAGCCCTCGATCGCGCCCTCCACTTTCTCGAGCCAAGGCCACGCAGCGAGCGGGAGGTCCGAACGCGCCTGGCCCAGAAGGGGACCGCGCCGGAGCTGATCGATCCGGTGATTGGGCGGCTGCGCGAGCTGGGGATGATCGACGACCGGGCGTTCGCGCGGTACTGGATCGAGAATCGCGCGCGCTTCAGCCCCCGGGGGGGTCGGCTGGTCAAGGCCGAGCTGCGTCAAAAAGGCGTGACCTCGGAGGTCGTCGCCGAGCTCGACGAAGGGGTCGACGAGGCAGCGGCGATCGGCGAGGTGGCGCCGCGTCTGGCGCGGCGGCTGGGCCGGCTCGACCGTCAGACCTTCCGCCGGAAGCTCTGGGCCCAGCTCGCGCGCCGGGGCTTCGACTACGACACGATCGGCCCGGCGATCGACGCCGCCTGGCAGGCGCTGAACGCGGAGGCACCGGAGAATCGATCCGACGCCAAAGAGTGAGTAGAACTCCATTCGCATACGTCGTGGATTTGATTGACATTTCACATTTGCGGATCACGATTGGCGCCGGGAGGAGAGCGTATGGCGCTCGCGAAGATTCTCACTCGGGGCCAGATCACCCTTCCACGTAAGGTGCGTGAGGAAGCGAAGATTGGTCCGGGGGATGCTCTGAACATTCATGTCGTGGGACCGGGGCATCTGGTGATCGAAGTGTTGCCGCGTCTCGACATCGAAGAATTTTTCGAGAAGTACCACATTGATGGGCCAATCGATCTTACCGCGATTCGCGAGAGGTGGCAGGCCGAAGCCGCGGAGCAGGCGATCAGCGAGGTCGAGTGAATGACGGACTTCTCGATACGAGCATCTTTCTCCATGCCCATGTCACCGACGCACCCAGCGTTGAGCGTCGGCAGTTTCTTGCCGCCGCGGCACGCGGGGACATTCAAGCGGCCCTTGATCTCCTGGTCGCTCACGAGTTGTCGTACGTCCTTCCAGAACGCCTTCACCAAGAGCTTCAACGGCCGGCTTCGGGACGAGTGTCTGAATCAACACTGGTTCCTCAAGCTGACCGACGCCCGCTTCACCATCGAGGCGTGGCGCCAAGACGATAATCGCCAACGACCCCACAGCTCGCTAGCCTACCAGACACCGGAGGCAGGTCATCTCAGGTCGCGCCCATCCTTGTCATATTTTGCTGAGCGTTCTAGTATGCTAATACGCAGCCGCGTTCATCCAGCCCACGGGCGCTTGGCGTGCGTGTTGCGGTGCCGTGGAGGCGCGGCGCTGGCCGCATGGGAAAAGGAGGGGGTCGTGAGCGGTACCGAGCGGGTCCCTGCCGACCATCATCAAAAACGCGAGCCACGGGTCCAGGACCGGCAACAGCAATTCCCGGAGCGCCTGAGCAGTGGCGCACAACTGGCGGCCTCGATCCCTTATCTGCAACGTACCATCGGCAACCAAGCGGTAGGACGGCTGTTGCGCGCGCACGCAGCCTCACGCGCGGGTGCGGTGGCGCACGGGACTGGCGCCCCTGCCCTCCAACTCGTGCCCGCCAGTGCCGTCCTGGTGCAGCGCCATTCGCTCAGTCTAGCGGAAGACGAGAGCATCAAAACCTATGCGGGGGAAGCCAAGGAGTTATGGGAGAGCATGAAGGACCAGGGTTTCGACGCTCTCGCTGAAGCTCTGGCAGAGAAGGTCAATGCCCTGGTCCCTCATCGTTTCGAACTTGAAAGAAAGAAATTGGCCTTTTCTGCCTTATTCGATCCCAACACCTGGAAAATGACAGTCGATACAGCACGCTTCAGCAGGGATTCGACTAAGAAGCAAGTTGGCCAGCTCACCATTAGTGAAGTGGCCAATGTCGTCGACACGTTTTACCATGAAGCGCGCCACTCCGAGCAGTACTTCCGTATCGCTCGGATGAGAATTGAAGATAGTAAGGATCCGCTTATTCATCAAGGCGCCGCTGAGGCTGCCAAAGGCGTTGCAGGACTTCCTGAAGGGAAAGGGAAACTGACTACTGATGAACGAGAAAAGGCCGCCTTGTGGTACGAATTTGTAGCTCATGAGGGCAAGTACTACCCGTACGGGCAGGCGGTTCATGCTCTAGGGGATATCGCTTCTGAAATCATCGATTTAGTACGTAAAGTGGATGTGATAATAGAAATACATGCCGAGACCGCACACAATGAATGCATGAAAGCCTATCATGACTTCCCTCACGAGCGTGACGCTGAAGGCCTGGGAAAGAAGGCTGGCGACGCATTCACTGCGAGGACGCTGTCCACCGGGACCTCCGACGCGACTGCCACCAGTGCCTCCGCGACCCCCACGACCGAAGAGTCGCCGCCCGAAAAACCGAAGGTTTCTCGCTCAGAGATCGCTACCAAGGTTAAAGCCCAGGTCCAGCTCATCCCACCCCATCTCGAAAAACTACAGGCCTTCAGTGAGGATCCCGAGGATAGTGTTAGTAAGCACGTGAAGCCCATCACCGACGAGTTCAATAAGTTGAAGACCCACGTGGAACAGCCTAAGGCAAAAGAGGTGACCGAAACTGCGCAGGACAAATTGCCAGGGAAACAGTGGTACGCACAGCGCACGGATGCGTTCAGCAACATTCTCGAATATCTCAATCATCTCAAAGCCCCCCTCGATCTTGCGCAATCGGAAGACCGTAAACTGACGAACGACGAAATAAACGAGATTAACAATTGGTATAGCGCCATTGACGTGTCAGTGGAGAACCTACTTGATGCAGTGGAGTCACTTGCAGATCAACAGGGCAATACTTTGATCGGTCGCTTGGACAACCGATTGGGAGACTTTCGGGCCGCTCTTGAGGAGGAGGAGGCCATGACCACCACGAGTTTGAAGAACCCTGTTGTCGAACTAGAGATCACTTGCACGGACGCCAGCGCGTATTTTACGGCTCTGTAGATTGTGGTACAGAGCCGCATTGTCGACGTGTGCCTGGAGCGCGTCAAGTCGGCAACGGTGGACTCGCTGAAGAATATGACGGCCCCAAGCGGGTCGGCTGCGCGATGAATGCTTGAATCAACATTGGTTCCAAAACCTGACCGACGCGCGGCTCAGCCTTGAGGCCTGGCGCCAGGACGATAATCGTCAGCGGCCGGATAGCTCGCTGGCCTATCCGGCACCGGAGGAATACAGCCGGGATGCCCTCCGGCGAGCCGGGCTAGGCGCCCAGACGATGGGATCCTCATTATGTCTTGACTAGACCCTGGGGGCAGGTCAGAGCAAGACCTGGCTTTCAGCATCCTCAATCGGATCGATACCCCTGGAACCGCATCCGGCGCCGCTCCGACCTG
>JBOGTX010000087.1:0-2695 GCA_050695695.1 Chloroflexota bacterium | reverse complement strand
GGCGGCGGTTGGCGCGGCGGCGGGCTGACTGCCACAGGCCGCGAGAAAAAGGCTCGCGAGGCCGACACCCGTGCCCAACAACAGGCCACGACGCGTGACGATGGACGGACGAGCGTTTGTCACCTTTCTCCTCCATTTCAGGTGCGACGCCCAACGGCGTGATTCCTCCGACCGTGCAATATAGACTGAACCCATGTAAGCGCTTACATTGCCGCTGATGGTACCACTTTGCCGGAAGATGTGTCAATAGACTCGTCTCGGAACCATGGAATCAGACGACATGCCCGCTGTCCCGGGCGCTTCCAGCCCAATCCCGATCGGCGGTGTCCCAATGGCGTATACTCGTTGCGAGTCGATACTTCTCTCCGAGACGAGCGGAGACACGATTGGAGGCCACCCGGTGCGGATTCCCTCCTGGCTTTTCGACGAGCTCGCCCACGCCGGGGCCGAGCATCTCGACGCGGCGTACGTCGCCGGGTACGAGCGTAAGACCGGCTTCGATCCCAGTCAGGATGCCGCGCGGCTGCGCCAGCTTGGCCTCGAGCCGTCCGGTACCCTGGTTGACCTGGGAGCCGGCACCGGCGCGGTGGCCCTGGCCGTCGCGCCTTTCTGCCGTCGGGTGGTCGCGGTGGACGTTTCCGCGCCAATGCTGGCGGCGCTGGCGGAGCACGCCAGACAACACGAGGTCACGAACCTCGAGTGCGTCCGAGCCGGCTTCCTCACCTACGCCCACCTCGGCGACCCGGCCGACGTCGTCTATTCGCGCCACGCCCTGCACCACTTGCCGGACTTCTGGAAGGCGATCTCCCTCGAGCGCATCGCGGCGATGCTCCGCCCGGGCGGGGTCTTCTACTTGCGGGACCTGTTGTACTCTTTCGAGCCACCTGACGCCGACCGGGCGTTCGAGCGCTGGTTCAGCCATGCCGCCCCGCGGCCGGAAGCGGGCTGGACCCGCGCCGAGCTGGAAACGCACGTGCGCGAGGAGCACAGCACGTTCACCTGGCTCCTCGAGCCGATGCTCGAGCGGGCCGGTCTGGCGATCCAGGAAAGGGAATTCAGCGGCTCTCAAACCTACGCCGCCTACATCTGCGTCAAGGCCGGTTGACGCGGATCGAGGGAGAAATGCGCCTGGACCTTCGTCGCGGGACCGAGCCTGGTGAAACCAGGGGCGAGCTGGGAGCGGGCGGGTCGGCGACCATGGCCGGGGTGGCCGAGCGCGCCGGAGTTTCGATCGCCACGGCGTCGCGGGTCTTCAGTGGGAACCCACGCGTTCGACCGGCCAATCGCGACCGGGTCCTCCGCGCGGCCCGCGAGCTGAACTACCACGTGGATGCTCGGGCGCGCGGTCTGAGCCTTCGGCGAACCGGTACGATTGGCTTCGTCCTCACCAACGTCGGTGACCCCTTCTTTGCCGAGATTCTTCTCGGCGCGGAAGATGCGGCCGCGGCGGCCGACTACGATATCCTGGTCTCCACGACCCGCGCCGATCCGGCGCGCGAGCGCGATGCCCTGACCCTGCTGCGCGAGCACCGCGTCGACGGCGCGGTGCTGATGGACGCGCGCCAGCCGCGCGGCGACGAGCGACTTCTCGCGCTGTCGGACTTCGCCATCGTCTTGATCGATCCGCTCCAGTCGAACCCGTCCGTCAGCACGATCGGCATGGATAACCGGCTGGGAGGGCGACTGGCCGCCGAGCACCTGATCCGCCTTGGCCACCGCCGGCTCGCCTACCTGGGTCGACCGGGGGGTGATCCGAACGATCACCGCCTGGGCGGGCTCCGCCACGCCATGGCCACCGCCGGTTTCGATCCGGCCAGCATTCGGACGATCGTCGCCGAGGAAGACTTCGACAGCGCCGAGCGCGCGACCGAAGCCCTTTTGCGATCGACCTCGGACGTCACCGCCCTGGTCTGCTACAACGACGTCATGGCCGTCGGCGCCCTCCAGGGGTGTCGTCGGCTGGGCCGAAGGATCCCCGACGACGTCTCCATCGTCGGCTTCGACGATATCGTGCTCGCGCGCTATCTCGATCCCCCTCTGACGACAATTCGGCAGCCCAAGTACGAGATTGGCTACCGGGCCATCACGATGGTGCTCGATCTCCTGGCCAGGGGATCGCCCCAGCGCGTCCTGCTCGACGGCACGTTGATCGAGCGCGGCAGCACCGCGCCTCCCTGAGCGGGCTCCGCCTTCCGCCGGCCCGAGCAACCAGGCGGCGGTCCGGTCTTCTTGCCGCGCCCCGGTCAATGACTTATACTTCCGGGGCACGCGTTGGGAGACGCGACCGGTCCGCGGGAAGGACGGAGTCCACTCCTCGTCGATCAGCGTTGGCCGACCCGAACTTTCTTTCAGCCTGGATGAGCGGACAGCAGGCGCACAATGAAAGGATGTTCGTCATGGAACGATCGCCGTCTCTCCATCCCAGCCTCGACCAGCTTCGGCGCCAGGCGAAAGACCTCCTCCGGGATCAGCGCGCCGGCGACGCCAACGCGATCGCGCGCTGCCGCGCCCACCCGCGCCTGGCCCGGCTCGCCGACCCGGACCTTCGCGTCGCGACGCTCTCGCTCAGTGACGCGCAACTGATCGTCGCCCGTGAATGTGGCTTAGCCTCCTGGCCCAGGCTGAAGCGGCACGTCGAAGACCGGGAGCGGGTGGAGGAACGGCTCTCGCGCCTGCGCGCCAACTTTGCCGCGGC
>JBOGTX010000086.1:0-3151 GCA_050695695.1 Chloroflexota bacterium | reverse complement strand
GGCCTGCTCAGCCTGGGCGTCGTCGCGGCCGAGTCGCCCGTCGCGTTACTGTCCGTGCTGACGATGCTGGTCGGGCTCGGTGCCGCCCTGACGATCCCCACCATGACCGCGCTGCTGGTGGACAGCGTTCCGGCCGCGCTCGTCGGGACCGCGAGCGGCGTGCTCAACACCTCCCGCCAGCTCGGCGGCGCGCTGGCCGTCGCCATCTTCGGCGCGCTAATCGCCCAGCGGGCCACCGTCCTGCATGGTCTGCAAGTTAGCCTGCTGATCGCCGTGCTGCTGCTGCTCGCGACCATGGCGGCCACCCTGGCACTGCGGTCCGCCCGTCGGGGCGCGGCGGCGTGAGATCGATGGCGGACTATACTCATGCTCGCGAGAAAGACCGAGGAGGCTCAGCGATGACCGCGTGGACGAGCGACGAGCTCGACAAGATCGGGGCGGCGGACGAGCTGGAGCTCGCGTCCCTCCGGCGCGACGGCACGTTGCGCAAGCCGCGACGCTCATGATCGTGCCACGCTCCGCGGGCTCCGGGAGGGTGTCTGAAAACCGTCGGTTGCCGCGGGTCCGGGCGGTGGCGGCGCGGGCAACGGGACGAGGCCTCACCCCCTGCCCCTCTCCATCGGAGATGGCGAGGGGAGGACGGTCGCGGCGCGCCAGGGGCGCCGCCGGGCCCCCCTCTCCATTGGAAATGGAGGGGGCGAGGGGTGAGGCCGCCCCGGCGCAACGAACGGCCACCTCGGCCCCTTTTCAGACACCCTCTAGCTCAAAAAGGAGAAAACAATTGCAAAAGAACCATCCGGGGCGCAAAAGTTGATCGGTGACGTCGCGCCCAAACTGGCCCAGCTCACGGACGATGTGCTGTTCGGCGACGTCTGGGAGCGGCCGGGGCTTTCCAAGCGCGACCGCAGCCTCGTCACGGTGGCGGCGCTGGTCGCCCTCTACCGCACCAACCAGTTGCCCTTCCATCTCCAGCGGGCGCTGGAGAACGGGGTCACCCGGGACGAGCTGATCGAGGCAATCACCCAGCTGGCGTTTTACGCCGGCTGGCCGAATGCGATGTCGGCGGCCCAGGTCGCCAAGGACGTCTTTGCCAAGGCGAAGTAGTTCGGAAAGATGAGGTCGAGATGCGGAATCGCAAGCTTGGGAACAGTAACCTGGAGGTCTCGGCGATCGGGCTCGGCTGCATGGGGATGAGCTTTTCCTACGCTCCGTTTCCCGACAGCCAGGAAATGATCTCGCTGATACGCTCGGCCGTCGAGCGCGGCGTCACCTTCTTCGATACTGCCGAAGTGTACGGCCCGTTCACGAACGAAGAGCTGGTGGGCGAAGCTCTCGCCCCCTTTCGCGGGCGGGTGGTCATCGGCACCAAGTTCGGGCACGCGCCGGCGTATCCCGGCGAGGCAAGGTGGAGCGCGCTGGATAGTCGGCCGGAGCGCATCAAACAGGCTGCAGAGGGCTCGCTAAAGCGACTTCGGGTCGAGGCCATCGACCTGTTCTATCAGCACCGCGTCGATCCGAACGTGCCGATCGAAGACGTGGCGGGAGCAGTGAAGGACCTGATCCGGGAAGGGAAGGTGAAGCGCTTCGGCCTCTCCGAAGCCGGGGCGCAAACGATCCGACGCGCCCACGCCGTTCAGCCCGTGACGGCACTCCAGAGCGAATACTCGCTGTGGTGGAGAGCCCCGGAAGCGGAAGTGTTACCGACCCTCGAGGAACTCGGCATCGGGTTCGTTCCGTATAGCCCCCTGGGTAAAGGCTTCCTCACGGGAAAGATCGACGAAGCCACGACGTTCCACCGCTCCGACTTCCGCAACGCCATCCCGCGCTTCACGCCGGAGGCGCGGAAGGCGAATCAGGCCCTGGTCAATCTGCTTCGTGGGGTCGCGGAGCGGAAGAAGGCGACCCCCGCTCAAATCGCGCTTGCCTGGCTTCTTGCCCAGAAGCCGTGGATCGTTCCGATCCCGGGCACCCGCAAGCTGGAGCGCCTCGAGGAGAACATCGGCGCGGTCACCGTCGAGCTCACGACCGACGATCTCCGTGAGATCGATCGTGCCGCCTCGCAGATCACGGTGCAAGGGGCTCGGTACCCCGACGAGGTGGAGCGATGGACGAATCGCTGAGCGGGAAGGAGCGGAGGACCTACAAGGAGTTCTCCCGGTCCTCACCTCGATCCACCGCCCGAGATGGCGCGCGGCGCTCACGCCCCTGGTCGAGGTTCTCGAGTGAAGGGATGAGGTTCACACCTCGATCCCCTCCCCGCAGGCTTCGGGCCGTCTGGTTGGTGACGGTGGCTACCGAATCATCCGGATGTCCAGGTCCAAGGAAAGTTGCCGCCAGCTTCGATCGGCGGTGAAGACCGGGCAGCGCCGCTGTAATCCAAGCGTCAGGCAGGCTCGGTCTCCCAGCGACAAGCCGAGCGCGCGAGTCGCCGGCCAGAGCAGCGCGGCGGCTTCGGCGTCCTCGGCGGTGAAAGGCACGATGCGCAGGCCAAGGCCGAAGAACTCGGTCGACAGCTCCGCCGGGCTTTTCCCACTTGCCAACACCTTCTGAAGCACTTCCGACCAGTTCACACTGGAGATCGCGCCTCCATCAAATGCGGCGCCCACGATCTCGTAGCCGGGCTCCCGCAGGGCAAACGCGAGAACCGCCGATGCGTCCAGCACCCCACGAATCTCCGCCGCGTCAATCATCCGCGTTCTCTCGCATCGCCTCCGCGCGTCGTTCGGCGATCAATTCGTCGGCGAGACTAACGCCGGGCGGGAGGTCGCGGAACATTTCCCAAATTCGCGCCATGATCGCCTCGGGCTTTTCCAGGACCAGGCGACCATTCTCCGAGCGCGCCACCAGGGTATCGCCCACGTCGATACCAAGCGAGTGCCGGAGCGCGGCGGGAATGACGATCCTTCCCTGTGGCCCAACGCGAACCCTGGCGGTTTCCAATGTCGTCAGCACGAGCGACCTCCTTCCTGGATCGGAGAACGCACCGCGCCACATTCCAACCCGGCGGGGCATGTCACGACGCGTTCTTCATGGCAGAATTCTAGCCATGTGCCAGAAAGGCGTCAAGTGTCCAGGAAAGCCAGGCCGCGACTCGGCCTGGCTGTCAGATCCGAAAAGACGCTCAGTCTCCGGCCGGTCCGCTCTGGAAGGG
>JBOGTX010000085.1:0-7635 GCA_050695695.1 Chloroflexota bacterium | reverse complement strand
CGACCACGCCGGCCACATCGCCGGTAGCGTCCGCCGTGGCCGGCGACACGATTCACTACGGCGTCGTTGCCGATGGCACCAGGGCCCAGTTCAAGGTACGTGAGCAGCTTGCCAACCGCTCGTTCCCGAGTGATGCCATTGGCACGACTCAGGCAGTCACCGGCGGAATTACCATCGGCGCGGACGGCAAGATCGTGTCCGACCAATCGAAGTTCGTCGCCGAGCTTAGAACTCTCAAGAGCGATAGCGCCAAGCGCGACGGTTACATTCAGCGGAGCACGTTGAACACCGAAGAATACCCGACCGCCGTGTTCGTGCCAACCGCGGCGACTGGTTTAACCTCGCCGCTCCCCACCTCGGGGAAAGTCGCGTTCCAGCTCCTGGGTAACCTGACCGTGCACGGCGTCACCCATCCGGTCACCTGGAACGTCACCGGCCAGGTCGACGGCAATCAGGTCGCCGGGCAGGCTACGACCAGCTTCAAGTTCGAAGACTTCGGCATGAGCCCGCCCCACGTCTTCGTCGTTCTGAGCGTTCAGGACAACATCAACCTTCAGATGGACTTTCTGCTCGCCCGGGGCGCCTGAGCCAACCGCCGATCCGGCGTGCTGTCCCCGCGCCGGATTGCCCCTTGCGATGAGTCCTGAGCTTGCCCCTGCCTGGCCTGGAGGGTATAATTGGGCTCAGGAGCAGCGACAACGTGGTTAGCTGCCGGAACGAAGATGGACGCTTCCTCCTACTCCGTCGATCAGGTCACCATCAACTCCCCGGTCCGATCGACTCTCCCAATGTCGAATGACGCCGCCCGTCGTCATTTCTTTTGACCCCTGCTACTTCGCGGCAATCCCAAAATTTTCCAGTTCGGGAGGCGCTGATGCCTGGCCGGGTTGCCATCGTGGGCGCTGGCTATTCCGACTTTCGCTCCACCACGCCGGGTGTTTCGTACAAGGAAATGATGTTCGACGCCGCGTCGCGTGCCTACGCGGACGCGGGTGTGTCTCCCCGGCGCGACGTCCAGAGCTTCGTCACCGCGACCGAGGATTACTGGGAAGGCACCAGTATCGTCGACGAGTACGTGCCTGACCAGCTCGGGGCGGTCCTGAAGCCGACCCACACCATCGGCGGCGAGGGCATACAGGCGATGCTCGCCGCGGCGATGCAGATCGAGGCCGGTCTCTTCGACCTCACGGTGGTCGAGGCGCATTCGAAAGCTTCCAACGTGCGGCATCCCGAGCGGATCGTGTCCTTTGGCTTCGATCCGATCTGGAATCGGCCACTGGGAATTCACCCGGACTTCGTCGCCGGCCTCGAGATGCGCCGGTTTCTCGATGAGTCCGGCAATACCGCCGAGCACTGCGCCGGAGTCGTGGTGAAGAATCGGCGGAACGCGCTGAAGAACCCGCTGGCCAGTTATCCAGCCGCCCTTTCTGCCGAGGACGTCCTGGCGGCCCCCCGGCATGCCGAGCCCCTGGGCCGCCTCGATCGCGCCCAGTACGCCGACGGGTGCGTCGTTCTGGTGCTCGCGTCGGCCGATCGAGCGGCGGCGTTGCGAAAGCCTCCAATCTGGATTCGGGGCGGCGCCTGGCTGACCGAGACCGCGGCGCTCGAGAGCCGCGATTGGGCGCGCGCGACCTACGCGCGGCTCTGCGCCGATCGTCTGTACCGGGACGCCCGGATTTCCCAGCCCGATCGCCAGATCGATCTGGCCGAGGTCGACGACACCTATTCCTACAAGGAGCTGCAGCACCTCGAGGCACTGCGCCTGTGTCGCCCCGGAGAAGCCGGCCACCTCCTGGCGGCCGGCGCGTTCGACCTGGGCGGGGATCTCCCGGTGAACGCGTCGGGCGGCAGCCTTGGCCAGGGGAACATGCTCGAGGCGACCGGACTCCGCCGAGTGTTAGAGGTCGTCTGGCAGTTACGGGGCGAAGCCGGCCCACGCCAGATTCCGAAGGCCCGAGTCGGTCTGGCGATGGGCTGGCGTGGAATTCCGACCACGACCTGCGCCGCGGTCATCCTGGAAGGAGGAGATTGAGCTATGCGTCGAGTCGCGGTCGTCGGCGCCGGCATGACCAAGTTCATGCGTCGGGCGCAAGAGACACCTCAAGAGCTCTCATTCGAAGCGAGCCGGATGGCCCTGGAAAGCTGCGAGCTACGGGCGTCCGATCTGGACGTGGTCTGCATCGGCACGGCTCCCGACGCGTTTGACGGCGTTCACATGAAAGGCGAGTACCTCGCCCACGGCGCCGGCGGCTGGCACCGCCCGGTGATGCGATGTTACGTTGGCGGCGGGACCGGCGTGTTCGCCCCGATTCAGGCATGGTACCAGGTGGCATCGGGGCGTGCCGACGTCGCGCTGGTGCTCTGCGAGGAGAAGATGTCGTCGGCGCGCCCCCACCCGCAGGGTGCGTTCGTGACGATCTTCGACAGTATCACCGAACGTCCCTTACAGCCGAACCTGGTCTGGATCTTCGCCCTGGAGATGCGGCGCTACATGGAGGCGTACCAGATTCCCAAGGAGCAGATCGCCCAGGTCGCGGTCAAGAACAAACGCAACGCGCTCGATCATCCGTGCGCCCAGCTCGCGTCCGAAATTACGGTCGAGGACGTCTTGAAGTCGGAAGTGCTGGCGTGGCCGGTCCAGCGGCTCGACATCAGCCCGACCAGCGACGGCGCGGTCGCGCTCGTGCTGGCCAGCGAGGATCAAGCGACGCGGATCACCGACCGTCCGGTCTGGATCGAGGGAGTTGGCTGGAACATCGATTCCACCTATTGGACCGATCGCGACCTCGCCTACCCGATGTACCTGGAGCGCGCGGCGCGCATGGCCTACGACATGGCCGGCATCCGCGATCCGCGCCGAGAGATCAACGTCGTCGAGGCGTACGATCCCTTCGACTACAAGGAGCTTCACCACCTCGAAGGACTCATGCTTTGTGGCCGGGGCGAAGCGCCTCGCCTGACCGCCGATGGTGTGACCCGGCGCGACGGCGACCTGCCGGTTTGCCCGAGCGGTGGGCTGCTTGGCGTGGGCAATCCGATCGCGGCGGCGGGGCTGATGAAGGTCGCCGAGATCTTCTGGCAGTTGCGCGGTGAAGCCGGGAAGCGCCAGGTGCCCGGCAAGCCCCGGCGCGGCCTCGCTCAAGCCTGGGGCGACCTGATGCAGGTCGGCTCGGTCGTCGTGATGGGCGTGTGAGGAGGGACTTCCGATGAGCGTACGAATCCAAGAGTATCCGGGAACGCCACTCCACGAGGACGACCTTCGCTCCGGCCGCGTCCTGACCGTCCCCGGCGCGGCCCGCGCGGAATACGCCTGGGACGTTGGCGTGGCGATGGGCCGCTACCTCGCCGAGCTTCGAAATGGCCAGCTGGTCGGGCAGCGGTGCAACCATTGCGGCCGAATTCTCTTTCCACCGCGTGCCTTTTGCGAGCAGTGCTTCCAGCCGACGACCGAGTGGGTCGACTTGCCGAGCACCGGCGTGATCCAAACCTTCGCGATTTGCCACATCGCCTGGGACGCTCGGCGGATCGACGAGCCGAAGATTCCCGCGGTCATCGCGATCGACGGTGCCAGTCGGAACATGGGATTGCTGCACCTGATCGGCGGGGTGGCGCCCGACCGGGTTGCCGTTGGGCAGCGCGTCCGCGCGGTCTGGCGCCCGGCCAGCGAACGGCAGGGCTCGATCACCGACATCCTCTACTTCGCGCCGACGGAGGGGTGACCATGGGACTGACCGAGCGAATCTCCAGTGGCGATCAACTGAAAACCTGGGAAGGCAACTTTCCGCTGGAGCACCTCTACACCGTCGGCGTGGCCGGGGAGCGCGCCCTGCGCGAGCTGAAGGATCACGGCCGCTTGCTGGGGACGCGTTGCACCCGGTGCGAGTGGACCTACGTCCCGGCCCGGATGTATTGCGAGCGATGCCTCGCGACGCTCGACGAGTGGGTACCGGTCGCAATGCGGGGTAGCCTGGCGAGCTTCACGATCGTTCACCAGGACGTCGACGGCCAGCCGCTGGATCAGCCAGCCCTGGTCGGCTTAATCGCGCTGGATGACGCGAATGGCTATTTCATCCACCGACTCGGCGAGGTTGACGGACGGGCGCTTCGGGTCGGGATGAAGGTCGAGGGAGTGGTCAAACCGCCCGGCGAGCGAGTCGGCTCGATCGACGACATTCGGTACTTTCGGCCGGTCTAATCCGACTCTGGCGAAGATCCTTGCGACGGGGCGAGGAGCATGATAGACTGCCGCGCGTGACGACCTCTTTACGCGATGACCGCCGGGGCGTTCGCGGGTGACTGCCGAGGAATACTGTTCCCTCCTGCGGACGCTGATCTCCTCGTCCCACGTCCAGGCGCTCTGGCACGTCTCCGACCGAGGCATGCCCGTCTTTGCTCACAGCATGGACGTGGCCTTGCTTTGCCTCGAGAAGTACCCGGCCGCGCGGGAGCGGTTCCCGGGCTTTCGACTGGACGTCGTGCTGGTCGGCGCCGTCCTGCACGATCTGACCAAGGTGACCGCGCGTGAAGGGAACGGCCCCTCCCACAGCCACATCATGAGCTATGAGCCGTCGATCGCGGTCGCCGAGGCTATGCGCGCCCTCGACGACGCGCAGTCCAACGCCAGGGTCTGGCTCGACGACGAGGGGATCGATCACGTCTGGCACGTCGTCGCGGCGCACCATGGCCCCTGGGGAAAGGTCAAGCCCAGGACCCCGGAGGCGTGCCTGCTTTTCGAATGCGACAACCGCTCGGCGACACGTCACCGAACCGC
This sequence comes from Chloroflexota bacterium, assembly GCA_050695695.1. Lineage (GTDB taxonomy): Bacteria > Chloroflexota > UBA6077 > FW602-bin22 > CADDYW01 > JAJPKB01. The sequence goes on along the minus strand of JBOGTX010000085.1, from coordinate 2,864 downwards.
GCCGGTCGACGCGACCGACATCCTCCCCCTTTTACAGCGCGGCTACCGCTGGGCCCAGGCCGGCGTCATCCTCGGGGTCGGTCGTGCGGTCATCAAATCGCGCCTCCAGGACGCCTGCCGCGCCGAACGGGTTCGAGACTCATCGGATCTGCTCGAGCGTTGGAAGGAACGGGGCACGATTCTCACTGGCGACGCCGACCGAATGAGCCAGATCGAGCGGGCGCGCTTCGTGGTGGACTTCGCACGGCGCTGTCCGGAGGCGCTGGTTCAGGAAGTCCAGCCATGGCTTCCGGGCACCCGAGCGACGCGGCGCGAGACGCTGGGAGTCAGCGGATAGGCGATCCGGTCAGCCAGGGCCGGGCTCAGGGGCAGCACGTCAGCGCCTGCCGCCCGCGGCTACCGCTCGCCTTCGACCTTCCCGTGCTCTTCGTCCGCGGTCTCGCGCCACATTTCTTCCGGGGCGCTGACGCCGATCAGATGGAGAGTGTTGCGGAGCGCGACCCGCGCGGCAGCGACGAGCTTGAGCCGGGCCCGGGTCAGCGCGAGATCGTCGGAAAGAACCCAGCACTGGGTGTAGAACGAGTGAAACTCGGCGGCGAGATCCATCGCGTAGTGGGGAAGATGATGTGGCTCACAGGTGATAGCGGCGGTCTCGACGATCTCCGGTAACTCGAGCATCTTGCGGATCAAGGCGAGCTCGGCCGGGTGGCGCAGCAGCGCGACATCCGCATCCTGGTAGTCGATCGTGCCGGCCTTGCGAAGAATGCTGACGATGCGCGCGTGGGCGTACTGCACGTAGAAAACCGGGTTCTCATCGGACTGCTTCTTCGCGAGGTCCAGGTCAAAATCGAGATGGCTGTCGGCTGACCGCGACACAAAGAAGAAGCGGCAGGCGTCGGCGCCGACGTCGTCGAGGACCTCGCGCAGCGTCACCAGATTGCCGGTTCGCTTGGACATGCGAATCGGCTGGCCATCGACCTTCAACGTCACCAGTTGGTGAATGATGATCTGAAGGCGGTCCGGGTTGATCCCGAGCGCGCCCACCGCGGCCCTGGTCCGGCCGACGTGGCCCTGGTGGTCGGCTCCCCAGACGTCGATCACCCGGGCGAAGCCGCGCTCGACGAGCTTGTTGTCGTGGTAGGCGATGTCCGAGGCGAAGTAGGTCGGCTCGCCATTCGATCGGACCAGGACGTTGTCTTTGTCTTCGCCGAGCAGCGAGGAGACGAACCAGATCGCGCCTTCACGACTGGCAACGTAGCCTCGTTCCTTCAGCATGTCCAGAACGTGTTGGACCTCGCCCCGGTCGTACAGCGTCTGCTCGGAAAACCAGCAATCGTACTCGATGCCGAGTCGCTCGAGGTCGGACTTGATGCCTTCGAGGAAGTAAGCCACGCCAAGGCGCGCGAGCTCGAGGTACGCTCGGTCCAGGGGCATCGTCAGAAAGCGATCGCCCTGGGCATTTTTGAGCTGTCGGGCAAATTCGACAAGGTAGGCGCCGTGATAGCCGTCAGCGGGAACCGGCACATCCCGTCCGAACTCCTGCGCGTAGCGCGCGAAAATGCTCTGGCCAACCACGTCGATGCGGCTACCGTGATCGTTGACGTAGTATTCGCGCCAAACCTTGTAGCCGGCCACGCCAAGGACGCGGGCGAGCGAATCCCCAAGGGATCCGCCGCGACCGGCGGCGACCGGGAGCGGCCCGGTCGGATTGGCGCTCACGAACTCCAACTGCACGGTGGAACCGTGGCCAAGATCGATCGTCCCAAAGTCCGGTCCGAGGTCCACGATGGAGTCGACCTGCTCGCCGAGCCAGCGATCGGCGAGGGTGAAGTTGATGAACCCCGGCCCGGCGATCACGACCCGTTCGATCAGCGGCGACGCCGTTAGCTCGTCGACGAGAATCCGCGCGATCTGATTGGGGCTCATCCGCGCGCTGCGAGCCAGCTTCAGGGGCAGCGTGCTGGCGTAGTCGCCGAACGCGGGGTTCGACGTCCGCTCGATTGGGCTGGCGGGAATCGCGGTGGCCGGCAACAGGCCGTGCTGCTGGGCGCGTTGGACGGCCTGGTCCAGCAGGGCGGCGATCTGTTGGCGGATCAAAGGTGTTGGCATGTCAGGCAAATTATACCACCCTTCAGGAGACGATCGGTTCCTCGGGAATGATCGCCCAGGCGGCAACGTAGGCGACGACCGTCGGAAAAACCCCGACGAGCAGTGACAGGACGATCAGGAGGCGAACCACCGTCGGATCGACCCCCAGGTATTCCCCGAGCCCGCCGGCGACGCCGGCGATCATTCGGTTCTCTCGCGATCGATGGAGCGTTTTCATCGTACCCTTCCCCTCTGGTCGGACCACTATACTAGCCCGCCTGAGCGAAGGCAAGCCGGCGTGCCGCGGCGCGTTGCGGTTTGCCAGGGGGTCCAGTACAATCGAAAGTACTCGAACTCGACGGGAGGTACGTCTGCCATGAAGGCGGTGTTGATGGCGGGGGGAGAAGGCTCTCGGCTGCGACCCCTGACGATTGTCCGACCCAAGCCGATGGTGCCGATCGTCAACAAGCCGGTGATGGAGCACGTGCTCGCCCTGCTCAAACGCCACGGTATCACCGACGTGATCGTCACGGTGCAGTATCTTGCCTCGGTCATTGAAGACTACTTCGGTGATGGTAGCTCGCTGGGCATGCGCATCCAGTACTCGGTCGAGGAGGTGCCGCTCGGGACGGCCGGCAGCGTCAAGGCGGTGCAAGATCAGCTCGATGATACCTTCATCGTCATCAGCGCCGACGCCCTGACCGACTTCGACCTGGGCAGCATCATCGAATTTCATCGCGCCCACCGGGCAACGGCGACGCTCACCCTCTACCAGG
>JBOGTX010000084.1:0-2749 GCA_050695695.1 Chloroflexota bacterium | reverse complement strand
GCACGCCAGATTGTTGTCGGTGTCGAGCGTTCCCTGAAGATTATCGATCGTAGTCGCATCCAGGCTCGCCAGCGCGCTGTTCACCGCGCCGATCAGGGCGGCGGTGCTGGTATAGGTCGGGTAATTGAGGCCCGCCGTGATGTTCAGCAGCGCCGCCACCGCCTGATGCAAAAGCAACAGCGCCTTGTCCGACAGGGTTGACCCTCCGCCGGAGCTCAGGGCGTCGAGCAAAGTATCCAATGTAAGTGACGACATGGTGTTCAAGCTGGATGGAATGGTGAAGACACTCCCCAAGGTCTGGCTCGGCGAGTACCCGACCCAATTCTGGGGGTGGTTCTTCCAGTACCCCGGCGAGCATCCCTGTTGGGTAGGCGGTGGTGAGCTACCCGACATCGCCAGCGCGGCCGGTATCCCCAGGGCGCGCAACGTTGGTGCCACGTAGCTCGCCGCGGCCAGACCACCCGCGACTGCCACCGTTCCCTGAATGACCCGACGTCGGGTCTCCCGTACCTGCCCTGGCCGCGCCTCGCCCGGGCCAGCGTGTGAATCGATCGACCGATCAGCCACCGTCATTACCCCTTTGCCGTTCGTGATGCCACGGTTACCTGGATTGATCCTAACCGCGCGCGGTGTGAAAGTCGTTGACGAGCGGTTGAGAATTCGTTGTGAAGATCCGTCGCTCAGCAGGCCAGACGCGCCTGGCTGGCGACCGCCCAAACCGCCGGCGACCCGTGCTCGACGATCCGGCAAAGGCTGGCGTCCAGCGCCTCGGGGTCGGGGCTCCGCGTGCGCGCGGCGACGATCCCGCGCGCCGCCTCGGCGACCTCGTCGTCGGTCCGGGCGTGACTCGCCGCCTTGAGCCACTGCACTCCGGCGGCGGAGGGCGAGGCCCCGAGCAGGTTCAAGGCGGTGCCAAGGGCCGCGTGCGTTTGATAGGCGATTGGGTCCGGCAGGAGGCCGGGCGCGACCGCGTCGGGCGAAGCGAGGACGAACCCGGCGCTCACCACGATCACGATCAGCAATCCGATGGCGCTCAAGCCGCCGACGAAGCGCCCTTTCGCCATCTCCGACTCCTGTCTGGTCCGGGTCATCGGGCCGCCAGGATGGCGTCGCGGGCGAGCGCTACGTCCATGATCTCGCGGGCGCTGATTGGCGGCTCACGCTCCCCCCGGGTGGCCTGGTAGAACCGCTGGACCAGCTCGCGCAGACCCGGATAGGCCGGCTCGCGCCGGGCGGCCCGCCCGATCAGGTTCGTGGCCGCGGCGAGCGCCGTTCGGCTTGACATCAGGACCGGGCGGGCAACCTTGTAGGCGCGCGAGGTCGCGCCCGGCTCGATCACCGCGAACCCGTGGAACAGGTCGAGGTAAGCGCTCGCACGCTCGCCGACGAGATGAATCTCGTGCCTCGGCGGCCTCCCCGCCAGCGAGACCAGGATCGCCACCGATACCCCCTCGATCGCCGCCGCGATTCGAAGCTCGCCGGGCGCCGGGTGGATGACCTGCCAGCCCGTCGTCGGCAGTGGCCGGTCGAAGAGCCGGGCGACGAACGACAACGGGTGCGGCAAGACCTCGCCGGCGATCCGATCGCGCTCCTCGACCGGGTAGTCGTCCGCCCCCGCCGAGCAGATCGACGCCTCGACGTGGACCAGTCGACCGAGCCGGTGCAACTCGCCCAGCACCTCGGAGACGCCGGCCTGAAACGGCACCTGGTGGGTGGGGCACAGGAGTCGGTCCCTGGCTCTCGCCAAGGCGATCAGGTCAGCCGTCTCGCGCGCCGTCGGGGCGAGCGGCTTCTCGACCAGGACGTGGGCGCCCGCCTCGAGCGCCGCCGTCGCCAGGGTCAGATGGGTGCTCGGCGGCGTGCAAAGGTGAACGACGTCGATCCCGTCCGCGGCCGTCAGATCCAGGAGATCGTCGACGGCGCGACTGCCCGGGAAGCGGCGCGCCAGCGCCGCCGCGCGCGCGAGATTCGGGTCGACGACGACCGCGACGATCCCGCCGACCCGCGCCACCGCGTCGGCGTGCCAGCGCCCCATCAGGCCGGCGCCGACGATCGCCGCGCGTTGGGAATGCTTGGAACTCACGGCCCCGGAACAGCTCCCATGGCGAGATCGACATAATCTCGATCGCCCGCGGCGTCGAGGCAAACCCGCGCGCCGCGCGCCGCCGCATGATAGCACGCCGCGATCACCGCGAGCCCGTCGCGGCCGAGCTCGGCGGAGGTTGGCGGCCGAGTCCCGTCGCGGAAGGCCCGTAACGATTTCGCGAAGACCGCGCGCGTCGCCACGACCTGTGGCTGACGCGGGTTCCGGGCGAGATACTCGCGGCGAGCCCCGACCTCGCGCCAGGCCACGCCGGAGACCCCGAGCTCGAATCGGAGGTGAGGCCGGCTGCTCCGGTAGAGCCCGATCGACAGTCGGGCCCGGCCGCCGAACGACGCGCGCAGCGAATCGCTCGCCGTCTCGACCCGCGCCTCGAAATACTGGGGCGCCCCCTGCCCCTGGCGATACTGGACGAGCTGGGCGAGCCGACCCCGCGAGAACTCGAGGGTCAGCAGCGCCACGCCGTCGCTTTCGCCGTTGCGCGGGTCCCCCGGCGCCAGGGTGGCCGAGACCGCGACCGGTCGCTCGCCGAAGAGCGCGAGCAGGAAGTCGACGAGGTGGACCCCGGCCTCGTACAGCCCTCGGTGGGCCAGCTGACCCCGCCAGCCGCCCTCTCGCCACCGCGGGAGGTCGACGATCTGCCAGACC
>JBOGTX010000083.1:0-1545 GCA_050695695.1 Chloroflexota bacterium | reverse complement strand
TCGTCCGGACGACCGAGCCACCGTGCCGTTCGGCGATCCACTCGAAAAGGTTGGGCGCGGTGACCGGCACCGCGATCGTTCCGCCGCGCTTTTCGCGCAGAGTCAGTGACGCCACCGCTCCCAGCAGCTTCCAGCCAGCGACCTGCTCGCCCCGATTGTCCACCGCGAGCATGCGCTCGCCACCCGGATCGAGCCGCGCGCCGAACCGCGCGCGTAGGCTGCGGGTAATCACCGCGAGCTGGTTCATCGCCACGTCGAGCTCATCCGGCCGCCAGGTCGGTCGTTCGTCCAGGATGCTCGAGTTCAGGCCGACGATGTCGATCCCGATTCTGGTCCAGAGCGGCACCATCACGTCCGAGGCCGGCGAATGGGCGTAGTCGAGGACCAGCGGACATTCGCGAATCCGGCGCAGCGCCTCGACGTTCACGCTCTTCAAGAACGCCCGCCCATACTCATCCGCCAGGTGCGGCTGCTCGGTGATCGTCCCGACCTCGTCGAAGTAGACCCGTCGCACGTCCTCGCGGAAAAAGGAGCTCTCGATCTTGCGCTCGGTCTTCCGATCGATGTCCAAACCGCGCGCGTCGAAAATCTTGATGTCGACCACCCGGTTATCGAGCGGCGACAGGCTCACGTGGACACCTCCCACCACCGGGGAATCGCGGGTGATGAAGCGCGCGACCGGCACCGGCACCGACTTGATGTCGATGACGTTGATCCCCGACGACGGGAAGCCGCTTACCATGGCCCGCTTGATCATCCGGGGTGAGCGATGAAGGTCGCGATTCAAGACGACGCTCGCGCCCTTCGGCAGGGTCGAGCCGTAGGCCGCCGCCAGGCGGGCGGCGAACTCCGGCGTCAAGTCGATGTTGACCAGCCCGGACACTCCCCAGCGTCCGAAAAGGCTGCGCCGACCGTGCGATCCCCAGATCAGGCTCGTCGAGACGGTCGCTCCGGTCTCGATCTCCTTGGACGGCCAGATCTTGACCCCTGGCTGGATGATCGCGCCCTCGCCGACGATCGTCTGATCGCCCACCACCGCGCCTTCGAAGACCATCGACTTGCTCTTCAGGCTGCACTGACGACCGATGATCGCCCCGCGCACCTCGGTGCGCTCGCCGACGTAGGAGTTGCGCCAGACGATGCTGCGGTCCACCTGCGCCCGCGAATCGACGATCGTGAAGTCGCGAATGATGCTCGGGCCGCGAATCACCACGCCACTCTTGATCTTCGACGCTTCGCCAAGCCAGACCGGTCCGTAGATCTGCGCGTCCGGCGCGATCTCGACATCGTCGCTCTCGCACCAGATGCCGTTGCCGATCTCCTTGCCCAGGATCCCGACGTCGACCTTGCCGAGCAGGACGTCGGCGTTCGCCCGCATGTACTCCGCGAGGTTCCCGACGTCGCACCAGTACCCCGACGCGACGAACCCGAACAGGCGGTCTTGATTGCGCAGCAGCTCCGGGAAGACGTTCTGGCTGAAGTCGACCGATTTCCCCGCCTCGTAGTATTCGAAGATGCTCGGCTCCAGCACGTAGATGCCGGTGT
>JBOGTX010000082.1:0-2623 GCA_050695695.1 Chloroflexota bacterium | reverse complement strand
TCCCAGCTTGGATCGGGCACAACCCTCTCGCGCAAGACCGTGAGATTCGCGGGTCGGTCCTCGGCGGTGAAGCCTAGCAGGTAGGTCGCGTGCAGACGGTGCCGCGGATCGTCCGACGCGAGCTCGGCACATGCCAGCGTCACCACATCACTCGTGGCTTCGGAGGTGGCGAAACTCCGCGCCAGCGTCCGGATCTTCGCCCAGCTCAAGCCAACCAGTGATGGGGGGGTCAGCACAAGGTCATCTCCAGCACCGTCGCCGAGAGCGGTGGCGCTTCCCAGACCAGCTCGCCGGATCGCGAGCTGACCGAGCGGGTGACCAGGCGCACCGCATCGGGATCCTCGAAGGAGTTAGTCCGGTCCGGGCGGTCCCCGGTGACCACGTGGGCTTGAATGTCGCCCGTGATGCTGGCGTCCCGGAGAAGGATCCGCACTTCGGCCAGATCGTGCGCGTGCTGGTTGACGATCGAGAGGTAGAGCTTCCGGCGGTCGGGGTCCAGCGTCGCCAGCCCGTCGACGTAGGGGACCGAGCCCGCCAACACCCGCGACGTGCCGAAGCCGTCGACCTCCACGTCGCCGCGCACCAGGACCGGCCCGCTGAAGCGCGCGGCCGCGACCAGCGGCCAATAGATCGTCTGAAGGAACAGGCCGTCCTCGCGGGTGAAAATCGGTGCGATCACGTTGACCAGCTGGGCCAGGTTCGCGATCTTCACGGTATTGGCGCGGCGACGAAGCTGATTGATGAAGCTGGCGACGCAGACCGCGTCGGTCAAATCGTAACGCTCCTCGAGGGGCGACCCGCGCGCCCGGTACCAGGAGTTCCACTCGTCGACCGAGATGCCGATCGGGTGGGCAATCTTCTGCTCGCGCCGGGCGCCGGCGATCAGGCCGGCCAGCACGTCCACGTACTCCGCCGCGGCGTACGGCGCCGCGAGCAGCGAGGAGACGGCATCCTCGTTCGGGTCTGGTCGGAAGTAGAAGTGAGCCGAGACGTAGTCGACGTGCCGCGCGGTGCGCCGGAGCACCTCCCAGTCCCAGTCGACCCGCTGGGCGCCGCAGGCCACCAGCTTGACCGAAGGATCGGTCCAGCGCAGGACTTTCGCCGTCTCCTCGGCAACCCGAGCGTACTCCTCGGCGGTCTTGTGTCCGGTTTGCCAGTCGCCATACAGCTCATTGCCCAGTCCCCAGTACCTGACCCCGTACGGCGCGGCGTGTCCGTGCTGTCGCCGGAGCTCGGCATAGTAGGTCGAGTCGTCGCAGTTACAGTAGGCAAGCCAGCCCGCGGCCTCGTCGATCGTTCCGGTCCCGAGGTTCACGCAGATGTACGGCTCGGTGCCGATCAATTGGCAGTACGCGAGGAACTCGTCGGTGCCAAACTGGTTGGACTCGATGGCGTGCCAGGCGAGGTCGTGGCGGCGCGGCCGACCCGCGGCCGGCCCGACCCCGTCGAGCCAGTGGTAGCCGGAGACGAAGTTTCCACCCGGCCAGCGCAGGTTGGTGACCCGGAGTCGGCGCGTCGCCTCGGCGACGTCTTTCCGATAGCCACGCTCGTCGCTGTGCGGCGAGCCCGGCTCGTAGATGCCGCCGTAAATGCAGCGGCCAAGGTGCTCGGCGAAGTTTCCGTAGACGTTCGGATCGATCGTCGCGACGGCTCGCGCGGCGTCGACGCGCATGGTTGCCCGCATGGGCTCCTCCTGGTGACACGATCCGTCTGGCCGGATCTCGGCGCGTCTATGATAAACGATTCGATGGCCTACTTGCGCAATCGCTCGGTTGTTAGCTATGATGAGGCACCGGGGGACGAATGGAGGGTGCGATGAGGCGATGGACGCGCGCGCGGGGGGCCACGGTGGCCGTCGTGGTCATGACGACGCTTCTGCTGCTGATCGCGCCGGCCCAGGCGAGCGGCGATCTTTCGGTCGGCAGCGGCGCCACGGTCACCGCGGATTGGCTCAACCTCAGGGGCGGACCGGGGCTGGGTAACCCGATCGTCGACGAGCTGGCCAATGGGACGAGTCTCCAGATTCTTGGGGGACCGATCAACAGCGCCTGGTGGCGGGTCACCGATGGCAGCCGGGTGGGCTACGTCGACGGCGACTGGCTCGCGCCGGGGGCCGCGAGCGTCGATCAGGCGACGTACGACCTCGATCTGGCCCTGCCCTATCACCGCCAGTTGACGTCAATCTGGTGCGATCCGGCCGATCTCCAAACCTGGGTGGAGTACCTGACCGGACAATCGCTCGGGGATAGTTACACGGCCCAGCAAAGCTTCTGGAGCTGGGAGCTAGGTCATAACGACGGCTTCACCGTCCAGCAGTGGGATGCCTCGCCGTTCGCGGTCGCCTCGGCGGCCCACCACTGGCTGCCGAGCCGTGGCTTCAATCACTTCATCTACGACGATCCGCTGGCCGCCACGTCCATGGTTGCCTGGCTCCTCGCGAACCCGAGCTACCACGAGCCCTCGGTCGCGACCATCTGGTGGGGCGATCATTACGTCCTGGTCCGGGGCGTGCGGGCGACCGCCGACCCCTACCGCGACTATTCTCAGGCGAAGATTCTCGGCGTCTACGTCATGGACCCGAACCGCGGCCGACCATCCTGGCTTGGCGAAGACCGCTACATTC
>JBOGTX010000081.1:0-2640 GCA_050695695.1 Chloroflexota bacterium | reverse complement strand
AGACTCGGCTGATGGGTGAGGCGGGCGATCACGGAACGAACGGGGCGATTCCCTGGACGCGCGACGAGCTCTATGAGCGTTGAGTTCTGCGACACCAACGTGATCGTCTATGCCTACGACCGCTCCGCGGGAGCAAAGCATACTCAGGCCCGCCTGCTGATGGACCGCCTCTGGGAGAGCCAGACCGGGGCGCTGAGCGTGCAAATTATGCAAGAAGCGTACGTCACGCTGACTCGGAAGCTCCAGCCCCCCTACTCGATGGTGGACGCTCGTCAGATAATCGCGGACCTCGCGACCTGGCGCTCGGTGGTTGAGCCGACGCGGCAGGACGTGCTCGACGCGATCGACGGTGGCGTGCGCTGGGGCATCTCGTATTGGGACGCGCTGGCCTTGACCGCCGCCCGGCGGGCCGGGGCAGCGGTGGTCTGGTCCGAGGACCTGAATGCTGGGCAGAGCTACGACGGCATCGCCGTCCGGAGCCCGTTCGCTTCACCCCGCTAATCCGCGCCGACGTGAGAGACCTCCGCGCGTTTGGAACTTCGCTCACTTGCCAATCCGTACTGGCGTCCGCGGCAGGCCAACCGGCCTCCGTTCGTTCCGGGAGCGGGCGATGCTACACCCTCACCCACCGATTGACTGACCCTATGGTAAGGGCGACGGAGGTGCGGGAATGCGTGCATTGTCGCGGGTCGTCCTCGTCGCGCTCGCTCGGCTGGTCACCACCGGCGCGCAACCCGATGGCCCAGGCCCAGGGCACGACGCCTTACCAGCTCTAGCTCCCGCTCGTCGCCGAGATGCGGTATTCTTCTCCAAGAAGCAGTCCGAAGCGGGGGCGCCGATGCGAACGAAGGCGATTCGATTGAGCGAAGATGAAGCCGCCGAGTTCAGCACGTACGCGTCCACGACTGGGGAGGTCGAAGCGAGCGTTCTCAATCGCGCCGCCCTCCGTGGCCTCAAGGAGCTCCGCCTTGAGCAGGGAATCCTGGCGTACCTGGACGGTCAGGGCTCAGCCGACGCCGCGGCGATCGCCGGTCTGCCCCGCGCGGAGTTCCTTCACCTGCTCACGCTGAAGGGAGTCATCGTTCTCGGTGGCCCATCTTCGCTGGCGACCGAGCTCGATGCCCTCGCTCGGCGGCTGGGCAACCGACGCCTCTCGATCGCGGCGGCGAGGCTTTCCGAGACCGCTGAATGAGCGCCGAGCCAATCCAGCGCGCGCTCGCCGTCCTCGACACATCGTTTTGGGTTGCCGCGTACCGCGCGGAAGTCGCGGCAAACTGCCTGGATCTCTTTCGGATCGTTGTGCTCCGAGCGGTCGAGTCGGAGATCCGCGCGATTCAGGCATCGGCGCCGCGCCGCGATTACCCCTCACGACACTCTTTCGGCGTCCGCGCCCAAAGATGGTGGATCCACCGGCCGACAGACCAGCCGGCCTCCCGGTCTTCGGGGCCGGGGAGGCCGAGGCGATCGCCCTGGCTGAACGCCTCCAGGCCGTGATCCTCGTCAACGAACGTTGCGCGGCAAAATACGCCCTGAATCTGGGAATCGATGTCGTGACCGTGCCGTCCCTGATCGTTGCGCATCGCGCGCTGGAGATCATCAGTGACCGTGCTGCCCGCAAGAAGCTTGCGCTGATCGCACCGATTGCCGCGCGGGATCATCGATGAAGCGCTGACCGCGCTCGGCACGCTGGGCGACCAGGCCCAGTAGGCCAAGCGATCGGGTCGGTGATAACGAGCAGCGTCCACAAGTTCAGGTGCCGAGACCCCACGTGCTTGATAGTTTGCTTCGAAGTCCAGACCAACCCATCGGACGACCTGTGGAAATCCCGAGGGGAAAGACTGTGGTTTTCCACAGTGCCGGAACTGGCCGTCAGCGATAAGCTGCTATCGAGACGAAACGGAACAGGCACGCGAGGCCCATCTCAAGCGGATGCGGCCTGAGAGGGCCGTCGGCCACCAGTGGCGTAAACCAAGACCGTCTTGGTGGGAGTGCGGCCGCGGGCCGGGATCCGGGATCGCTCAAGGGCGCCAGGAAGAGCGGCTCCCGCGTGACGAACCTGGCCAGATGCGAGCGGTAGGGGAGGTGAAATATCGAGTCGAGGCATGCATCCGAGGGACCGAGAACGGCTGGCTACAAAGATGTGGGGACTATCGAAATGGTCGGTCGGATGACCGGTGCGACGCCTTGGCGGCCGGAGTGGCGGGAGGGTCCGCACCTAGCTCATTGAGGTGTTACGAAGATGGCAGAAAACGGAAGCGCATCGTGGTACGACCTTTGTTGCGGTGGAAATCACTGTTCTTGCCCGAGTTGCAGCTGCGGCCAGTGTAGCAATTGTTGCCTCGGTGCCTGCGGCGATTGCGCTGATTATAATTGGGGAGTTGCCTGGCCCAAAATCGGCTCAGCCTGCACGTACAACTGTGACAGCGGGCAGCCGACCGAAAGTTGCGGTACGTGCATTCAGGTAACCAACAACTGTAATAGCACGACGAAGACCACAGCGATTGACGATTGCTGTACGTGTAATAGTCCGAGTTGCGATCTGCCACCGGCCTGTGGGAACAGCAACCATTCCAACCCCTTGATCGACTGCACGACGGCGTTCTTCATCGCGCTGGATGGCAGCCTCGATCATGGCAGGAT
>JBOGTX010000080.1:0-1945 GCA_050695695.1 Chloroflexota bacterium | reverse complement strand
CCACCTCCTGGCCTTGGGAGATCCCAATGCACCCTGCCTCGCGACCGCGAGGGCCTGGGTTCGCCGCATCCGGGCAATCAAAACCTTGAAACTGCTGCACCCTGACCGCGAGCTCCACCCCCACGGCGGAGACTGGCTCGCCGAGGTCGTGTTCGGCCTGAACGACGGCCTGGTGACGACACTGGTGTTCGTTCTGGCCATCAGCTCGGTGGTGCCCACGCAGATCGTCCTGATTGCGCTCGGTGAGGTCTTCGCCGGGGCCATCTCCATGGCGATGGGAGGATACCTCTCGGTGCGCACCGAGCACGCGATTTTGCGCCAGCGCATCGCGACCGAGCGCTACGAGATTGCCCACGAGCCCGAAGAGGAGCGGTCCGAGTTGCGCCGGATCTACCGCGCCAAGGGATTCCGCGAACCGTTGCTCAACCGCTTAATTCAGCACATCACCGCCGACCACGAGCGCTGGCTCGACGCGATGGTGCGCGACGAACTGGGCATCATCGAGGATGAGTTGGCGCATGCCCCGTGGCAACAAGGTATCCTCGTTGGCGGCGCCTTCATGATCGGCGGGTTCGTGCCCGTCGCGCCCTACCTTTTCTCCCTGCCCCTCCCTCACCTGTGGGCGTTTGCCTTCACGGTCATGACCGCCATCGTCCTCGGAGCCGTCAAGGCGCGTTTCACGGCGCGGGGGCCGCTGGCCAATGCCCTCGAGTTTCTCGGGATAATCGCGCTGGGTGCGGTCCTTGGCCTAGCGATCGGCACGCTTCTCAACCGGTTGTCCGGTTGATCGAGAACCTCACGCCCTACCGCGCCGAAGCCGGAGGGCGGCGTGGTTGATGCAAGGGCACACCGGCCTGATGAATCATCCTGAAGGGAGGAGGCGATGGCTGCGACGCTGACCGATGAGCAGGTCCGGGACGTGATGAACGAGTCGTGGATCGCGCTCTGGGGTGCGCCCAACCGGGAGGCCAGACGGCGCGAGCGAGGGAAGGGAGGAGAAACGCGATGACTTCTCCACCGATCACTCTGGCCGCCGTCACCAATCTCCTCGTCGCCCTGTTCGTCGTGGTGACGATGCTCTCGATGGGGCTCCGCCTCACCGTCCGGCAGATCCTGGCAACGGCGAGCCGGCTCAACCTGATGGGCCGCGCGCTCCTGGTGAATATCGTCCTGGTCCCGGTCCTCGCCTTCGTTCTGGTCAGGGTGCTTCCGACGGATCCCCAGCTCGGCGTCGGCATCCTCCTGATGGCGATGGCGCCGGGGGCGGCATTCGGACCCAAGCTCACCCAGATCGCCCGCGCCGAGATCGCGCTCTCGGTCGGCCTCGTCGCGATCCTGGTGGCGCTGATCGTCCTCACCCTGCCGGTCACCGCCGCCTTGCTCCTGCCCGGCGAGACGGCTATCGACTCGCTCGGGCTGGTCCAATCCCTGGTTCTGATCGAGATTCTGCCGCTCACCGTCGGCCTGGCCGTCCACGCCTGGGCTCGGCCGTTCAGCCGAAGCGTACGGCCCGCCGTCACGAAAATCTCCACCGTCCTCTTCGTCCTGGCGATCGTGGCGGTCATCGCCGTGAGTTGGCCGGCGTTCCCCTCGCTGCTCCATCTCCCGTCGATCGCCGCGGCGCTGGGCACAATTATCGGGTCAATGGTCCTGGGGTACTGGCTGGGCGGGCCGGGGATCGGGACGCGCCGCGCCCTGGCGATCACCTCGCTCTCGCGCTTCGCGGGCATCGCGCTGTTCGTCGCCGACACCGGCTTCCCCGACCCCCACGTCCGGGCGATGATCGTCGCCTACTTCCTGGTCGCGCTGATCGTCGGGGTGGCCCTGGCGCTCATCTGGAGTCGCCAGCGGCAGATCCCGACGCCAACGGCCATCCCCCGCGAACGCCCCGCGCGGGGCGGCCGCGCGGCGTGAGCGTTACTGCGCCGCGATCACGAGCTCGCCT
>JBOGTX010000079.1:0-21870 GCA_050695695.1 Chloroflexota bacterium | reverse complement strand
GACCTGACGTGATGTACGCGAAGTGAAGGCAATACCATAGCTCGAATGCTTCGTTCGAGTACGCCACCCGTATGCCCGCGCTTTCCGCGTTGCCGACGGCCGATACTGGAAGAATGACCCATCGATCTATGATAGGATTTTGCGACACCAGACGGCCGCGATCCGGAACGCTCGGCAGTTGTTGGCGCGCTACACCGACGAGAGTCCTTCGGAGCGGAATCCATCGACGACCGTCCACTTATTGGTCGAAGAGTTGAACCGCTGGGCGCGTCGATAGCGGTCTTTCGCGACGAGGTGCCCCATGGATATCGCCGGAAACCGCACCCTGTACTCGATCTTCGCGGACCACGCGGCGCGCGAGCCGGAGCGCGAGTGGCTGGTGTACGAGCGCGGCGATGGGCGGGTGTTCCGCTGGACGTTCGGGGAGTTTCTGGCGAGCGTGCACCGGGCGGCGCGGCTGCTGCGTGGGCTGGGAATCGGCCCGGGCGACGTCTTCAACCTGCACCTCGCGAACCACCCGGCTTATCCCCAACTGATCCTGGCGGCGTCGCGGCTTGGCGCGATCGTCATGCCGACCAATCCGGCCAGCACCGCCGACGAGCTGCGCTACCTGCTCGACCACTCGGAGAGTCGGTTGATCTTCACCGAGTCGGCATGCCTTGACGTGGCGCGCGAGGTGGCGGCGGGACGACCGATCGTCGTTTGCCAAACGTCGGAGCGGGAGGAGGGCGACGAGCCGAGCTACGAGACCGAGCTGGCGCGCCAGCCCAGCTCTCCACCCCCGGATCAGGGCAGCTCCGACCACGTCGTAGAGCTGTTATATACCTCTGGGACCACCGCGCGGCCGAAAGGAGTGATGCTCACCAACGCCAACTTCGTCTATTCGGCCGAGGTTTTCCGGGCGGGATCGGGGCTGCGCGCCGAGGACCGGCACCTGATCGCCCTGCCGTTGTTCCACGCCGGCGCCCAGTGCCACGCCCTCTGGCCAGCGCTCGTCGCCGATGCCTCGGTGGCGATTCTCTCGCGCTTCAGCGCCAGCCGGTACTTCGAGCAGGCGATCGCCTACGACTGCACCATGGCCGCGCTCTTCGGCGCGGCGCTGCGCCTGCTGCTCAACCAGCCCGCGCGCCCGACCGACCGGGCCCATCGGCTGCGCAACGTGACCTTCGCTCAAAACCTGACCGCCGCCCAGTACGCGGCGTGGCACCGTCGCTTCGGCGCGCCGCTGCAGCAGATCTGGGGGATGACCGAGACCTGCTCGCTGCCGGTGATGAGCCCGCTGGTCGGCGACCGCGATCTGCTAGCGATGGGGCGGGTCGTCGTCGGCTACGAGGTCAGGGTCGTGGACGAAGCGGGCCGGGACGTGTCGACCGGCGAGGCGGGCGAGTTGATCGTCCGGGGGACGCCCGGCCGATCGCTGATGGCCGGCTACCTGAAGAATCCAGAGGCGACGGCGAGGACGATTCGGCGACTGGATGATGGCACCTGGCTGTTTTCGGGTGACACGGCGCGGGCCGATGCCGCCGGCTTCCTCTCGTTCGTCGATCGGGGACGCGACCTGATCAAGCGCGCCGGGGAGAACGTCTCGAGCACCGAGGTCGAGGGCGTGATCCTCGACTGCCCCGAGGTGCTGGACGTCTGTGTCGTGGGCGTGCCGGACGCGCTCCGAGACGAGACGGTCGTCGCGGTGGTCGTGGGAAAGCCAGCGGCCAACCTGACCGCCGACGCCGTTCGCGCGTTCTGCGCGGCGCGGCTGGCCCCGTTCAAGGTGCCGGAGCGCGTCGAGCTGGTCGATGCCTTGCCGCGGACGTCGGTGGGAAAGATCCAGAAGCAGGTCGTGCGCGATTCGCTGACCCACGGCTCCGCCGGACCGCAATGAATAGTTGCCAACGTGCAATCGATTCATTACAATACGGTCCGAGGGGGTGAGGGATGGGTCGCCGCGTGCCGAGTCCCAACTTGATCAGCCAGGTTCGCGCGCTCCGCCAGGCCAGGGGAATGGCGCAGGGAGAGCTGGCCCGGCGGGTCGAGCTCACCCGGCAGGCGATTGGCGCGATCGAGAGCGGCCAGTACGTCCCGAATACCGCGGTGGCGCTCCGACTGGCGCACGTCCTGGAGTGCCGGGTCGAGGACCTCTTCGTCCTGGCCGACGCGGGCGCGACGACGACGGTCGAGCTGACCGATCCCTCGCTGGCGGACGCGCGCCGGCTCGCCGTCGTCAACGTCCGGGGGCGCTGGATCGGCTATCCGCTGACCGCGGGCCGGGAGATCCAGGAAGGCTTCGTCACCGCCAACGGGGTTCGCGACGAGCCGGCGGCGGCCGGCCGCGCCCGCCTGTTCGAGGCGCCGGAAGACGTCGAGCGCTCGGCGCTCCTGCTCGGCTGCGACCCGAGCCTTGGCATCCTCAGCGCGCACCAGTCGCGCGGGCCGTCCGAGGGGAGCCTGCTCTGGCTCGCGTCGGCCAGCCAGCCGGCCCTCGACGCCATCGCCCAGGGCAAGGCGCACCTGGCCGGCTCGCACCTGCGGGACCGGGCGAGCGGCGAATACAACGTTCCCCAGGCGCGTCGGGCGCTCGGGGCGATCGGTGGGCTGGTCGTGGCGTTCGCCCGCTGGGAGCAAGGGTTCGTCCTGGCGCCAGGCAATCCCAGGGCGATTCGAACGGTGGTCGACCTGGCCCGCGCCGACCTGCGAACGATCAACCGCGAGCCCGGTGCCGGCAGCCGCGCGCTCCTCGACGACCTCCTGGCTCGGGCCGGCGTGCCACCCGCCGCCGTCACCGGTTATGACAACACGGCCGGCAGCCACCTCGCGGTGGCCCGCGCGGTGGCCAGCGGGAATGCCGACGTGGGGATCGGGTTGGAGGCGGTGGCGCGGGCCTACGGCCTCGACTTCATCCCGGTCGAGACGGTGCGCTTCGACCTGATTATCCCCCGCGACCAGCTCGAGCAGCCGACCGTCAGGTCATTGCTCGATCACTTGCAGGGCCGGGCGTTGCGCGCGGACCTCCGCGGCTTGCCCGGCTACGACGTCGACCGGCTGGGGACGATCATCGCGGATTTTCCCGCGGCGGCCGCCTGACGCGATCAGCACGAAGGGGATCGATGGACCGGCTGTTCTCGCGACCCGCCCTCAAGCTCACGCGTCGGGCCTGGCTTGGCCGCGCCGCGACCGGTTGTCTGGCGCTTGGCGCGGGCGCGCTGGTGGCCTGCCGGGCGTCCTCGCCGGCGGTCGCGGCTCCGGCGAGTCCGTCCGCTCAGCCAGGATCAGCCCCGTCGTTGATCCGTGGCTCGGGGACAGTGAGCGTCATGTACGCGGGGTCGCTGGTCACGCTGATGGAGAAGCGCGTCGGGCCGGCCTTCGACGAGGCGACCGGATTCACCTTCCAGGGCGAGGGCAAGGGATCGGTCGCGATCGCCAACTTGATCAAGGGGAAGACCCGGACGCCGGATATTTTCATCAGCGCCGATCCGTCGGTGAACGCGCGGCTGCAAGGCCCGGCGAATGGCGATTACGTCTCCTGGTGGGTGCCCTTCGCGCGGACCGCGCTCGTCGTCGCTTGGAGCCCGAAGAGCAAATTCGCCGCCGACTTCAAGGCGGCCCGGGCGGAGAAGCGCCCCTGGGAGTCGGTCCTCGAAGAATCCGGGCTGCGATTGGGGCGCACCGATCCCGCGCTCGATCCAAAGGGCTACCGGACGCTCTGGCTCTTCCAGCTTGACGAAGCGCGAACCGGCGATTCGGGCGAAGCGCGGAAAATCCTCGGACCGGCCGACAATCCCGCCCAGATCTTTCCCGAGGAGCAACTGGTGGCGCGGCTGCAAAGCGGCCAGCTCGACGCCGGCATCTTCTACCAGATCGAGGCGGTCGAGGCCGGTCTCCCCTATCTCGAGCTACCGGCGGCGGTCAACCAGGGGGATCCGGCTCAGGCGACACACTACGCGACGGCCAGCTACACCGATGAGAAGGGCGTGACCTACCAGGGGTCGCCGATCCTTTACACGGTGACGATTCCCAGCACCGCGCGCGATCGATTGGGCGCCGAATCGTTCGTCCAGTTCCTCTTCAGCGCGGGCGGACAGAAGCTGCTGATCCAGGAGGGCCTCCGCTCGACGACGCCGGTGATCTCGGGCGATCTCAGCGCCGTGCCCGCGGGTCTCGGTCCGGTTCTGAAGGCATCGTGACCGCGCGGCGCGCCCTTCCCTGGCCGTTCGTCCTGGCCGGGGTGCTGATGCTCGGCTACCTGATCGGTCCGGTCATCGCGCTGATCGGGGCCTTGCAGGGGGCCGACCGCTCGGCCTTCGCCGGCCAGGGCGCGCTCCCTGCCCTCGAGGCGAGCCTCGTCGCCGCCACGGTCGCGACGGCGATCGACGTGCTGCTGGGAGTTCCGCTCGGATTCTGGCTCAGTCGCACCGCTTCGTTCGCCCGACACGTCATCACGGCCGCCGTGCTGGTTCCCCTGGCCCTGCCACCGGTGGTGGGCGGACTGATCCTCTTGCTCTGGGTGGGGCCAGGGGGCTGGCTGGGTCAGGCGCTGGTTCCCCTTGGCCTGGATCCGCTGAACACGCTGGCCGGAACCATCCTGGCCCAGATGTTCGTCGCGGCGCCGTTCGTGGTGATCACCGCCCGCGCGGCGTTCGCCGGGCTCGATCCGGCGCTCGAAGACGCCGCTCGATCGCTGGGCTGCGGGCCGGGCCAGGCGTTCGTCCGGGTCCTCTTACCGGCCGCGCGGCGGGGGATCGCGACCGGCCTGGTCCTCGGCTGGGTGCGCTGCCTTGGCGAGTTCGGGGCGACCGCCATCGTGGCCTACCACCCCTACACCCTGCCGGTGCTGACGTTCGTCCGCTTGACCGAGGATGGGTTACCGACGGCGCTGCCGGCGGGAGCGCTCCTCGCGCTGGTGGGGAGCGTGGCGGCCGGGGTGATGCTCTGGCTGGACGCCGGTCGGCCAGGCCGCGCCTCCGGGCTCGCCAGCGAGGTGCCGACGCTCGATCCGGCGGTGCCACTCGCCTGGATCGCTTCGGCTGCCGACGCGCCGGCCCGCGAGGCGTTGCGGGTGCGCGCCGCGCTGCCGCTCGGATCCTTTCGACTCGAGGTCGCGGTCGAGGCGCCGGCGCGGGTGATCGCGGTGATCGGCCCGTCCGGGGCCGGCAAGTCGCTCCTCCTGCGTACCATCGCCGGACTGGTGACGCCGCGATCGGGCTGGGTGGTCCTGGGCGATCGGGTGCTGCTGGATACGAAGCAGGAAATCGATCTGCCAGCCGAGCGGCGTCAGCTTGCCTACGTGGCGCAGCGAGACGCGCTGTTCTCGCACCTGGACGTGGCGGGCAATATCGGGTTCGCGCTCGCCGGCCGGCCGGCCGGGGTCCGCCAGCAGCGGGTGGACGAGCTGATCGCGGCGCTGAGCCTGGGCCGGGTGCGCCACGCCGCGGTGGAGACGCTCTCCGGGGGCGAGCGCCAGCGGGTCGCACTGGCGCGGGCCCTGGCCATCGCGCCGGCGGCGCTGCTGCTGGACGAGCCGTTTTCGGCGCTGGATACCACCGTTCGGCGTGGCCTGCGGGCGCTGGTGCGCGACCTCCACGAGCGCACCGGTCTGCCGATCGTCCTGGTCACCCACGACCGCGACGACGTTTTCGAGCTTGCCGACGAGGTCATCGTCCTGGAAGATGGCCGGGTCAGCCAGGCGGGGCCGCTCGACGAGGTTCTCGCCCACCCGATCAAACGCTCGGTCGCGCACTTGTTGGGAATTCCGAACGTCCTGACGGTTCACGCCTGGCGGTCGGCCGCGGATGACCGGATCTGGGCGGGGACGGATTGGGGCGAGCTTCTCGTCCCGGCCCCGGAAGGTTCGTCCAGGGAGTGGGACGTCGCGGTGCCGGCCAGCGCGGTCACGCTCGATCCCGCGGGAGCCGGCGCGCGGGTCGTCACGACGCGGGTCGGCCCGGCCGGCTGGATCGTCCGGGTTCAGCTCATCGCCGGGGGAGAGCCGCTCGAGGCGGCGATCTCGCCGGCTGGACGGGCGGGGCGACCGGTCCCCGGGAGCCGGTGCGCGGTGACGATCGACGGCGCGCGCTGCCATTTGATGGCGGTTGGCGAGTCGACGAGCGCGGAGTCCGGAGCGATCGGCCCGCCGGCTGGCACCGACCGATCCGAAATTCTGGGCGGCTCGCGATCGAGAGGCGCCCGGGCTTATCCGCTACAATAGGCCCGAGTGGTAGCCCGGGCACAGGCGCTCGTCGGTTCAAAGAATCCATCCGGTGTCGCGGGCCGGGGCTGCTCTCACCGTGCGACGGGAGGAGAATGATGGCGACGGAACCAATCGAGCAGGTCGGAACGCGGGTGATGTTCGAGAACGAGCGGGTGCGGGTCTGGGACCTAGCGCTGGCGCCGGGCGAATCGCTGGCGAAGCACATCCACCGGAACGACTACTTCTTCATCGTCGAAAGCGGCGGCTTGATCCGCTTCGCCAACCCGGACGACCCGGCCGACTATCAGGACGTCCAGTTCGAGGACAACCAGGTGACCTTTCGCGAGGTCGGCGCGAGCGGCAAGGTCGATAACCGACTGACAAATATCGGCGCCAAGCCTCACCGAAACTACGTGATCGAGCTGAAGCGGGGGTAGGCGCTGACCTGGTGCTGGTCGCGGCGCTAGACGACCCGTCGGTGGCCATTTTGCCGACGGCCGCAGGCGATATGTCCTCGCGTCGCCCTCCGCTCAAGGAACGTGGCCTCATCTCCCGTGCGGCACGGTGATTGGCCGGGCATCGGTACTGCCGTGATACGGAAGTGCGGCTAAACTGCATGCTGGAAGGGGGGGGTCGTGCCGCTCCCCGCCCTACCGAATGCCGGTGTCGACCGCGAAGTCCAGGGAGGTGGTCTGGCCGCGCTGGATCGTGACCCGCTTCGGTAAGTCTTTGGAGAACCCGAAGTCACCAGGCTTGAGCCGGACGACGTACAGGCCGGGCGCCAGAGCAACCCGGTAGCCACAGTCCGATCGCAGGTTAAAGCTGGTGACCGGGGTCGTGCCGTTGCTCGCGAAGATGACCAATCCGCGCGCGGTGCAGACCCGCGGCGATGGCGTGGGAGTAGGAACGCCAACCCGCTCGACCGGCGTCAATGGCCCGATCGACACCTGGCCTGCCAGATATCCAACGTCGGCGCGGGTCGTCGTCGCGGCGGGCGCCGTGGTGGTGGCCGACGCGGGCGGTGTGGGAGTGATCGTGGCTGGTGAGGCTCGCGACACCTCGGTCGGCCGGGGCAGCGGCGAAGGCTCGAACGTCGAGGTCGCGGGCGCGGGGGACGGGAGCGCGGGCGTGAACGAGCCGGCAACGCTGGTGATGGGCGAGGCCGGATGCCGCGACGTGACGGTGACCGTCGGTCTGGCGATGGTCGCGACCGGTCCGGACGTTCGCGCGGTCAGAGTCGCGCACGAGGTGAGCAGTCCAGCGGCCAGTGCCAGGAGCACCAGCGCGCTGGACGATCGCGGAACGGCGCGAAATTGGTTGATTTTCAGTCACCTGATCGGGTTGTCTCGAGCCATGGCGAGCGTCGGGTAGACGCCGGCCAGGCAGCCAGCCAGTTCCACGGGCACGATGACGCCGATGTGGGGTTTGCCGCGCGCGGCCTCACCCCCTGCCCCTCTCCACCGGAGGTGGAGAGGGGAGTTGGACGCGGCGCGCTTCGCGCGCCCCCGGTTCCCCCTCTCCATTGGAAATGGAGAAGGGGCGAGGTGGTGAGGCCCGTCTTAGATCTCCAGGAAGATGATAATCGCCGGGCTGCCGACGGCGGTGTAGCGCTCGGTGAAGCTGAGCTGGCGACCGCCGCCGATCACGCGGAAGGCGGTGATGCTGTCGCCGCGCTGATTGCAGGCGTAGAGGAAACGGCCGGTCGGCTCGATGGTGAAGCTGCGCGGATAGTCGCCGCGGGTCCACTCTTCCCCGAGCCAGGTCAGACGGCCGTCCCGTCCCACCGCGAAAGTGGCGACGGTGTCGTGGAGGCGGTTCGCGCAATAGACGAAGCGGCCGTCGTCCGAGATTCGGATTTCCGAGCCGAAGGTCGTGCCGACGAAGTTCGCGGGTAACGTTTGAATCTCTTGCTGGATTGGGCCGAGCGTTCCGCTGGCGGGGTCGTAAAGCCGGAACTCGACGGTCGAGGCTTCTTCGGTGAGCAGATAGAAGAAGCGTCCATTGGGATGAAAGACGAAATGGCGCGGCCCGGCGCCCGGCGACGACGGGAACGTTCGGGGATTGGAGAGCGTGCCGCTGCTTCGGTCGAACGACCAGACGATCGTCAGATCGAGGCCAAGGTCATTGGCGATCACGAACTTCCCGGCCGGATCGGTGTGAATAAAGTGGGCGTGTGGCGCGTCGTGGCCGCTGATCGCGAAGCTTCCGGGCGGGGCCTTCGCGGCACGGGTCGGGCCGACCGGCCCCAGCCCGGCGTCGCTCTTCATATCGGTCGCGTTGCCGAGCGAGCCGTCGCTCTGGATCGGCAGGACGGCGACGCTCCCGCCACCATAGTTGGCGACGAAGACGTACTTTCCGAGCGGGTCGACGCTCAAATGGGCCGGACCGGAACCCTGCGAGCTCACCGTGTTGAGGAGGGTGAGGTTGCCGTTCGATCGATCGATCGAGTAGGCACTCGCCGCCCCGGTGGTCGTACCGTTGTAGTTGGAGATCTCATCCACGGCATAGAGATGGGTCTTCGACGGATCGATCTCCATCCAGGATGGATTGGTGCTGCTCGGGAAGACGGTCACCGGGTCGAGGGCGCCGGTCGAGAGGTCGACCTGAAAGAGGTAGATCCCCTGGCCATTGGGGGTATAAGTGCCAGCGTAGGCCAGGACCTTCCCCTGGCGTGGCCGGGGAGCGTCGTCATCACCGGCCTGCGCGAACGCCGGCACCGCTTGTCCCACGGCCAACACCGCTGCCCCGGCCAGGACGACCCGGCGAGAGACTGAACCAAAGGCATGACGCGACTCCTGGGTATCATTCGGCTGCATCGAGAGTCCTCCTCCTTGGCGGAAATTGCCCTCCAGCGGGCGATTGACCGGCATCTGGCGCGTGACGAGTCCTACTCAGGTCGTTTCGAGGGATGGCGAGCGCAGCGGCGCGACCATCTCGTCCGGGGCGAGCCGGATCACCTCCTTCCGGTAGACCTGGACGCGATAGGACCAGTAATCGGCGATAAACAGGCGGCCCTGGTCGTCGATTCGCACCGACTTCGGGCTGCGCAGGCGCTTTTGCGGCTCCAGGTCGGCCATGTCACGGAGACGGTTCGGACGGGCGTTGGTGAGCATGTACTCGCGGCCGGATTTCGAGAGGGTGGCGTCGCCGATGAACTTCTCGACGTAGCGGCCATCGGCGTTGAAGAGCTGGACGCGGTTGTTGCCGCAGTCGGCGACGTAGACGTCGCCATCCTGGTCGACCGCGACGCCGGTCGGACGGTCGAGCTCGCCGTTGCCGCTTCCCGACTTGCCGATCGCCCGCCGGTAGGTTCCGTCGGCGCCGAACTGCTGGATCCGATCGTTGTGCCAGTCGGCGACGTAGACGTCGCCGTCGTTGTCGACGGCGATGCCCCAGGGCATGTCGAGCTCGCCGGGCCCGGAGCCCTGGCGCCCCCAGGCCTGGAGAAACGTTCCGTCGCGGCTGAAAGTCTGGACGCGATGGTTCAGGGTATCCACGACGTAGAGGTTCCCGCTCGCGTCGAAGGCGAGGCCGGTGGGGCGATTCAGCTTTCCCTCGGCGTCGCCGATTTCGCCCCACTTCGCGAGGAACTCGCCGGTTTTGGCGAGAATCGTGATCCGGTTCTGGCCCTCGTCGGAGACGAAGATGTTCTCGTCACGGTCGAGGAGAATCGCGGCCGGCTGGTCGAACTTGCCGTCGTCGGTGCCGAACCCGCCGATTGGTCCGAGATTCTCATCTTCGTAGGTGACGCGCGCGATCTGGGCGGCGCCGACGCTGCGACACAGGACGTAAAGGGTGTCGTCGCGGCCGATCGCCAGGTCGAGGGGAAAGTTGGTGACCCGTCGCATCCCGAGGGTCTTCACATAGGGAAAGCCTGCCCGCAGCAGAGCGAATGTCTTGCCCATTCCTCAGCTCCCATTGCTTCATCAGATGGCGAAGGGATGGATCTGCTCGTAGGCGCCGCCGACGATTGGCAGCGCTTCGAGGCCGAGCCACTGCTCGAGCAGGGTACCGTAGACGCCCCGGAAGTCGATCGTGTGGCGGAGGTCCTCGCCGTTCAGCCACTGGCTCGGCACGAGCGACGGGTACTCGGCGTAGAGTCCGCCCTTGACCCGCTCGCCGATGACGAAGGCGCCGCCGCCGGACCCGTGATCGGTGCCGCTGCCGTTGTCCTTCATGCGGCGGCCGAACTCGGTGAAGACCAGCATCACCACGTCCTCGGAGGCGTTGTGCTCCTGGAGGTCCTGGAAGAACGCGGTGAGGGCGCCCGAGAGCTCACCCAGCAGCTTGGGATGGGCAGGCCCCTGGTTAGCGTGGGTATCGTAGCCGCCCTGGGCGGTGTAGAAGATCCGGGTGCCCAGGTCGGCCAGGTGAATCCGACTGACGTCGCGCAGGTTCTTGGCGATCGGGTTGTCGGGATACTGCACGCTGGACGAGTAGGCCGCCGGCGCCTGCTTGAGGAGATCGGCGCCGGCCAGGACGTCGGAGCCGGTCTGGGCGAGGTAGTCCATCACCGGGCCGTTGCCGATCGCCGGGCTGTAGGCGCGCCGGAAGAACGCCAGCGCTTCGTCGCGCTGGGACGGGTCGGAGATGCCGCTCATCAGCCCGACGTTGTCCAGGTCGGCGACCGAGGTCACCGGCACGCCCGGCGTTGCCATCGCGCGGGGGAGCCCGCGACCGACGTTCACCCCGGTCAGAACGTTCTGCTTCTCCGGATCGAGCTCACGAATCGCCTTGCCGAGCCAGCCCTCGTTGGAGATCGTCTCCGGCTGACAGGTGTGCCAGATGTCCATCGCCCGGAAGTGCGAGCGGCTCGAGTTCGGGTAGCCGATGCCCTGGACGACCGCGACCTTGCCGCGATCGAAGAGGTCTTTGAGCGGCCCGGTATTCGGGTGAAAGGCCAGGTCGTCGTTGATCGGCAGGGCCTCTTCCTGCTTGATGACCAGCGTCTTCCGACTATCGTAGTAGTTTGGATCGGTATACGGCACGATCGTATTCATGAAATCGTTACCACCGGTGAGCTGCAAGACCACCAGAACCGGCTTTTTCCCGGTACCCGACATCGTTCCGTCCTCCTTCACTCTCACTCTTCACGAGAGGTTCTTAGGCAAATTGATACTCCGGCGAGGCGGCGATGAGCTGGAGCAGGCGCGTGACCCGGGTTGGGTCAGGGGGCGCGTCGGCATCGGGGCGAGGAGCGCCGCCGGACGCCGCGGCCGCGACCAGGGCGGCGCGGGTCTCATCGCTGACGGCGAGCGCGCCCATCAGGTCGAGCGCGCGATCGACGAGATCCTCCGGCGAGCGGGCGCGATCGGCTTCGCCGAGCCGGCGGACGATCTCGAGAATCCCCGGCTTGGTGGGGTCGGCGAGCTCGTTGACCGCGAAGTTGACGCGCTCGTTCAGAGTGCCGCCGTCGATCCACTCTCGACCGGTGTGCCAGCCTTCGACGGTGGGGGGATTCATCAAGGTTTGTCCCATCAGCGTCGTGGCCGACTCGAGGTCGAGGAGGCTCTTCTGGGGAAAGCGGTGGGTGCCGGTCAGCTTGATCGTCCCGACCACCAGCTCGACCGGGCTCTTGACCCGCTTGAATCGGGCCGCTTTGAAGAAATCGGAGGTGAACAGCACCCGGAGCATCG
The DNA here is from genome assembly GCA_050695695.1 of Chloroflexota bacterium. Classification (GTDB taxonomy): domain Bacteria; phylum Chloroflexota; class UBA6077; order FW602-bin22; family CADDYW01; genus JAJPKB01. The sequence continues at coordinate 10,053 of JBOGTX010000079.1, read as the reverse complement.
CGCGCATGTCGCCGTTGGAGTCGTCGTAGGCGCGCACCAGGGTGTCGATCGCGGCCGGATCGCGCGGCGGAAGGTCGTGCCACGACGGCACCTGGGGCTCGTCGGCGACGAAGAAATTGTAGAGGTGACGCGCGATGAAGCGGGCCGCGGCCGGCTGCTTGACGATGATGTCGAGGATGTCCTCGCCGTTCAGGCGGCCGGTGTGGCCGAGGAAGGTCTTGACGCTGTCGTCGTGGTCCTCGGGGTGGTAGACGAAGTGGGCGGGATGGTGACCGAAGGGATAGAGCGGGATTGGCTGGCTGAAGGTCCAGCCGGTGAAGGCCCGGGCGGCCATCTTGATATCCTGCTCGCTGTAGTTGCCCACGCCCATCGAGAACAGCTCGAGGAGCTCGCGACCGTAGTTCTCATTCGGCTCGCCATTGTGGTTCTCGTTGTTATCCAGCCAGTAGATCATCGCCGGGTCGCGTGAGAGCTCGAGGAGGATCGTTCGCACGTTGGTCATGCCGACCTGGCGGAAGGTCTCGATCTGCTGGACCGAGGAGGGCACGTGATTGGACTTGGAGAAGGCGGTGGCGAAGACCTGGTGCCAGAAGAGGGTGACCTTTTCTTCGAGCGGGCGCTGGCTGTTGATCATGCGGTAGAGCCAGGCGCCGGCGGCGACGTTGATGCTCTCGCCGTCGAAGTAGCGTTTGAGGACATCCTCGTCGATCGGCGGGAGGCGCTCGGGGTGAAGCAGATCGTCGACCACCGCGTCGTAGTCCCGAGTGGCCAGTGCCGCCAGCTCGGCCCGCGACGCGCCAAACCCCGCGCGCCGCATCAGGTGGGCGATGAGAGACAGATCGCTCGTCGACATTGCGTTCCTCCTTGCTGTAGCCTGGTTGAAGCGGTTGGACCTCCCTTTCCCCGAACCGGAATTGGGTATCGCATTGGATACACGGGGTCCAGGGCTGAGTGTAGCAAAGCGGCCCGGGCGGCGTCAACTTCACGGCTCGTCACCTCGGTCGCGCCAGGACGCTGATCCCGGCTGGGACGATTGGGCCCCTTGACAATTGAAGCAGACGGCCGACAATTGGGACAGTGTTTGGCGCTGATGGAGGTGAGGCATGCCACGCGAGGCGAGCCTGGTTGGTCGGAGCCGCCGCGCGGCGTGGACGGAGGTGTCGCGTCTGGCCGGCGAGCGGCGGGATCGCCCCGCCCGGGCCGACGGACTGTCGGCAGTCGACCTCGGGGCGTTCGACGTTCGGTCGGGCGTTCCGGGCCGGGGATTCCAGCCCGCGCAAGTCGCCTGGCTCACGCGCCTGCAGGGCACCCAGGGAAACTATGCCGTGCAGCGTTATCTCGCCCAGGCGAGACGTGAAACGAAACCGGCTGGAGACACCGGGCGGACGGGCGTTGCTCCGGCGATGGCGGCCCATTCCATGGCGGCGCCAGGCGCTTTTCCAGCGCGGATCCAACGCGACCTGGACCTGGACAATCCCGACTTCAGCGGGAACATCAAGATGGCCAAGCTCGGGGGAAACGCCGAAGGCGCCTTTCTGTTCAGCGAGGGGAGCCAGAACCTGGTCGTCAAGCCGGCCGACGCCCCCGACCGAACCGTGCTCTCGTACAACCTGGCCAAGGACTTCCAGGTCGACGTTCCCAAGGCACGCTTCCTCACCCTCGAATCTCCCCAGGGGAAGATTCTTCTCCAGAAGGCGGCGGGTAAGGAGGGTGGCAACGCCGAGCTGGCGGGTGCGCTCGAAAAGTCCAAGGGCGTCATCCTCATGGAGTACATCGAAGGCAAAACCCTCGGCAAGCACAAGAACGCCTCGGTCGAGTCCGCGGAGGTCCAGCAGTTTCAGTCAAACAAAGAGAACCTGGCGAAGATCGGCCGCATGGTGGTCTTCGACGCGGCAATTCTGAACTCCGATCGATTCAAGCTCGAATTCGGGGGCGAAGCCAACTCCGGCAATCTCCTGGTCGGAAAAGCCGGGCCGATGGCGCTGGATCAGGACTTCGCCAAGATCGGCGAGGAAGACGCGCTGGAGGACTACAAGGACCAGTTCGTCAAGAAGCTGAAGCCGCTGCTGGCCGACCCGGCGAAGCTGGCGATCGCCCTGGTGGCCAAGATGGAGCGCGAAGGCTACGCCCTGTTGACCGGCGGCGAGAAGCTGATCGAGGAAGGGGTTCGTCAGGGCATCGAGATTCTGGGTGGCCTGGCGGCGAAGTCGAACAACCGAATCGAAAAGCTCGTCGAGTGGGCGAAGACCTTCGTAGATGCATCCGGCCTGAAAAGCAGCCCGATCCGCGAGTACTGGTAAGAGCTGCTGACCCATTAAATAAGCAGAGTGCGACCATCGCTGGGCCGACCGTCGAGAGGCCCCTCCCGCGCCCTCCCCGTGGACTGGGAGGGAAGTCGTGTCCCCCCGTCCACGGGGGGATCGCAGGGGGGCCGTCCCTCCGTCCGCCCAACGAGATCGCCCTTTGCTCTAAACCGGGGTCACCAGCCGATCCGGCCGAAACGGGGCAAGCAGCGGGTCGGGAGCGCCGGTCAGCACGTCCGCGGCGACCAGGCGGCCGAGGACCGGACCGAGGGTGACGCCGCTGTGGGTGAAGACGAGGTAATAGCCCTCGACGCCCGGCACCGGTCCGACCGCGCTGAGGCCATCGGCCGGGAGCGGCCGCCAACCGAGGCGTACCGCTTCGATCCGGGCGCCGGCGAGGGTGGGCAGGACGGCCTGGGCGCGGCGGAGCAATTCCTGGCACTCCGGTGAGTCGGCGGTGGGCGCGGGATCGACCGGCAGACCGGCGTCGATCTCCTCGGAGCCGATCAGGACGCGACCAATGCCGCCCGGGCGCAGGTGGGCGCGGGGCGTGTGGAGAACCCGCGACAGGCCGTTGGGCATCGGCTCGGTGACGACGAGCAGGCCAGGCGAGCGCTGGCGCCCGATGGCGAGGCCGAGCGGCCGCAGAAGCTCGGCGGCGGCGGGGCCGGCGCAGTCGATCACCAGATCGGCGGCGACGCGCTCGCCGTTCACGATCGCGCCGATCACCCGAGGCCCTTTCATCGTGAGCGCGGTCACCCGGGCGGGGAACCGAACCGTGGCGCCGGACTGCTTCGCCGCTTCAAGCAGGTGATAGGTCAACAATGGCGCGGCGACCCAGCCTTCGTTCGGGTAGAAGGCGAAGCTGGCATCGGCCGGCGGGATGAGATCCGGCACCAGCTCGCGGGCGCGAGACCGGTCGATCGGCTCGGCCGCGTATCCCCAATCGCGGAGGCGGACAACCTTTTGCTCCTGGTAGGCGCGGCGCTCGGCGCCGGCGGCCACTTCGAGGTTGCCGGTCGCCTGAAACGCGCCGTGACCGAGCTCGGCGGCGAGCCGGTGGTGCTCGGCGAGGCCGGCCGCGTTCAACTCGAAATAGTCGCGTGGTAGCTTGTAGTTGGCGTTGGGCCAGGCGAAGCTGCTTTTCGAGGTGCCGGCGGCCGGCCGATCCGCTTCCAGGACGGTGACGTTGGCGCCCCGGCGGGCGAGTCCGAAGGCGAGCGAGGCGCCGACGATGCCGGCGCCGACGACGAGGATGTCAGGCATGGCTCACTCCTGGTCCCAGCCCCAGACCTGGGCCAGCGGAATCACGAGATCCGGAAAGGGAGGCGCGGTGATGGTCTGGCTTTCGCGAGCGATCGCGACCTGGCGGTAGACGCCGTCCGCGAGGGCCTCGGCGAGGAATTCCCAGCGGTCGGGGTCAACGCGCCAGTAGTTGGCGACACCGTACCGGGCGTAAAGCTGACGCTTGACCCCACGATCCACTTGCGCGGTCGAAGGCGAGAGCACTTCGACGACGAGGTCGGGCGCGCCGCGGACGTGCCGCGGGACCAGGATTCCGCGCCGCGCGCGACTGACGAAGAGGAGATCCGGCTCGACGACGCTGATATCGCTCAGGAGAACGTCGAAGGGAGCGGTGAATACCCAGCCAAGGCGACCCGAGCGCACCTGGTTGCCAAGGATGACCATCAGGTTGGTCACCGCGGTCTGATGCGAGAGGTTCGGGGCGGCGGTCACCTGGAGGTCTCCTTCGAAGAGCTCGTAACGGTTGCGGTCGTTGGGGAGCTCGACCAGATCGTCGTAGGTCAGGATCACGCGCTCCGATTCGGTTGCCATCGCCACCTCCAACCCTGCCGTCCGTGTAAGACGGCCCGGTAGTACCGAGGGCAGGCACGGGGGCCTGCCCCTACCCTCGCGAAATCATGCGCTGTCAGTCATTCGATTATAGCTAGATCGCGCTCGGGCCGTCAGTGATGATCGACCCGGGGGCGGAACTCGCGCTCCTTCAGCTCGGCCAGCAGACCGACCAGGTTCTCGACCGCGGCATCCACCAGGGCCTTGCCCTTCTCGACGGTGGCCAGGGTCGGATCGCCCTGGATGCCGGACTCGGAGAAGCGACTCCACTGCTCGTTGAAGACGAGCGGCGAGGTGACGCGCATGTCGCGCCACATGTACTTGCCCGGCTTGAACCCGAGCTCGCGCACCGCCTTGCTCATCTCGACCAGATCGGGGCGCAGGTAGAGCATGGCCGAGGTCTCCATCTCGCAGGCGTGCGACACTCCGCCGGGGATCTCCGAGACGAGGACCTCCTCCATCACCGGGCGCGGAATCAGCGACCACCAGGAGACCAGCGCGGCGAACGAGTCGGAGCGATTGCAGACCTCGCGGGCGGCGATCTCGAGGAAGGGGCGATTGGAGCCGTGTCCGTTGACGTAGAGGATTTTGTCGAAGCCGTGGCGCGCCAGGCTGAGGCCGACGTTCGCCATGTAATTGATGTAGTCCTGGCCGGGGATGGCGATCGTGCCGGGGAAGTCCATGTGGTGCTCGTTGAAGCCGTAGCAGGCGGTCGGCAGTAGCAGCGCGGTGGGGGCGGCCCGCTCGACACCCCGCTCCGAGATCATGCTAGCGGTCACGAAGTCGGTCGACAACGGCAGGTGAGGGCCGTGCTGCTCGACGGTCCCGCAAGGAATGACGCACACTGGCTTGCGCTTCGCGACCTCGCGCAGCTCGGTCCAGGAATATTCGTGGTAGAGGTAGCGGTTGGTCGTCGTCATGGCTTTCTCCCTCGATGTCGGTGCGAGGCTACTTTACTCGACCGCGCGGATCTGGTCCACTGGTGGCACGCGAACGTTTTGACGAGGAGGTCGAGCGATGCCCGGTGACCAGGAACGGCGTCGAAGGCTGTTGGAGAAGAAGTCGGCCAAGCGCAAGGAGCGCAAGCGCGCGGTGGTGCGAAGCGACCTGGCGATGGGGCCGCCCGGCTCGCGCGCGCTGGTTCGGACCGCCGCGACCTGGCCGCTCTACGAGTGCTGGATCAACCAGAACTGGAACGACGTCGAGCGCCCTGGCGGTGGCGGCGCGCTGGCCGAGATCCTGATCGCGCGCCGGTCGCCGACCGGCCAGATTGGCATCGGCGTCTTCCTGGTCGATCTCGGCTGTCTTGGCGTGAAGAACTCGTATGCGAAGGTGCTTCCGTCGGAGGGCGTCTACGCCAGCTTCTTCGAGCATCTCGACCAGGCGACCCCGCTCGGTCGGACCGACCTGGACCTGGCGGCCAGAGTGATCGAAGAAGGGATTGCCTACGCGAAGCGCTGGGGGTTTCGGCCAAGCCAGGGCTACTACGAGGCGGCGCCCTTCCTCGCCGGGGCGGAGCCGGAGAAGGCCGACGTGGTGGTGCCGCTTGGACAGAACGGCAAGCCGTTCTACGTGAGCGGCCCGAACGACCATCCAAAGCAGGTGGTCGCCCAACTGACCCGCACCGCGGGCCCGGGAAACTTCCATTACATTGTCGATGGCACGGCAAGCCAGCTCGGGATCCCGGCGAACGTTCTGGAGAAGGCGCTGGGCGGAGACGAGGCCGACGGGGACGAGTGATGATGCTCGGCTCCGCGGAACGCATCCCGGGATGCCTGGCCGAGAAGCGCCTCCGTTTCCCGTTGCATGGACCGGGCGCTCCGAGGTCGGTATCCCCGAGCGTGCGCACAAATTGACGCGTTTACACGCCAGACCTATAATCCGAACGTTGCCAGCGAACTTGTAGAATGAGTAGGCCATACTGTAAGTGATCGCTGGCCAGATCTGCGAGAGAGGGAGGATGAGAAGAAAGGCGATGTCCGGATCATCTCGCGAAGCGATGCAGCTTACCTCCCGCGCGGTCACGCGCCGGGGGGTTCTCGCGGCCGGAGGTGTTGGCGCGATGGTGCTCCTCGCGGCGTGCTCGAGCGCGCCGACCCCGGCCCCGACCACGGCGCCCGCCGCCACCTCGGCACCCGCCGCGGCGACGTCGGCGCCCGCGGCCACCGCGCCGACGCCAACCGTTCAGCCCGTCGTGATCAACACCGCGGCCGCGGCGACGGCCATGCCGATCGCGAGCGCCGCCGGCGCCGTGAACGCCTGGGGCCGGACGCTTCCCAGCGACGCCGCACCCCCGGCCCAACAAGTCACCATCAGCTACAACGACTCCGAAGGCGCCAATTATAAGGCCGAGGACTTCTACGAAACGGTCTATGCCGAGGGTCCGGACCCCGACCTCTTCGATGTTCCGCTCACCCGAATCGACCGCGACTTCAACATTCACCCGGGCCACGCCACCAGGTGGGACGTGTCGAAGGATGGCCTCACCTGGACCTTCACCCTGAAGCCGGGCTACAAGTGGTCCGATGGTAACGACGTCACCGCCAATGACTGGGTCCAGACCTTCCGCTACAGCGCCGATCCCAAGCACGCCTGGGATTTCACCTGGTACTGGTCGGGGGTGATCAAGAATTACACCGAGGCGACCAAGGGCACCGTCCCGACCAGCCAGATCGGCGTCCGCCAGGGCGAGGATATCCAGACGCTGATCTTCGAGACCGAGGCCCCGGTCCCCTACATGCCCGCTCAGCTCCTCTACTCCTGGCCACTCTCGGCGGCCGGGCTCGCGAAGTACGAGTCGGGAGTTTATAATACCAATCCATCGACCAGCATCAGTTTTGGCCCATACAAGCTTCAGGAGTGGAGCCCGGACAAGCGGGTCGTGGTCGTCCCCAACCCGATCTACAAGGGCGATCTCGTCCCGTACATCGAGCAGGTCATTGGTAACATCTACAAGGGCGGGAGCCAGTTCCTCCGCTTCCAAGCCGGCGAGATCGACAGCTGCGAGGTCTTCGCGCCGGATATCAAAGCCGCTCAGCAAGACCCGAAGCTGAAGGACTTCCACCTGTACGTCAATCCCCAATCCTTCAGGGTCTACTACACCTTCTTCGACGTGACGGCCAAGCCCTGGAGCGACATCCGGGTCCGCCAGGCATTCGCCCACGCCGTCGATCGCGACGCGATCATCAAGGGCATCCTGGCGCCGCTTGCCCTGCCGGCTTACGGCGCGCTGATGCCCGGCTTTCCGTCCTCGATCCAGGACCCGCTCAAGCCGTTCTCCAACTACGATCCGGCCAGGGCGAAGCAACTGCTGGCCGAGGCGGGTTACCCGAACGGCAAGGGCTTCCCGGCGGTGACCTTTTACGTCCGTGGCGGCGGACCGCCGACCGATCCGGCGGTGACCCAGGCGCTGGCCGCCGGTTGGAAGCAGACACTGGGCATCCAGGTCAACCTCCAGAATCTCGATTCGCCGTCGTTTATGACCAAGCTGAACAACAAGCCAACCCAGATCCCCTTCGGCTGGATTTCCTACGGGATGGACTACTTCGACGCCTCGGATCTTTTGGGAGTATGGAAGGGGGGCGGGCGCCACGACTGGAACAACAAGCAGTACGACGGCCTGCTGGCGAAGGCCGGGCCGGAGCTGAACCAGGACACCCGCAACTCGCTGTATGCCCAGGCCCAGAAGCTGCTGACCGGCGACGCCCAGTCGATCTTCGTCTACTTCCAGCTCCACGGTTACTACTACCAGCCGTTCTTCAAGGGCAGCGCGCTCGATAAAGACAAGTACGGCTATGACGGCCTGGAATGGCCGGGGTTCAGCACCGCGACCGACAACCTGCCGAATCTCTACATCGCCAACAACGTCGACCTGTACCGACACGCGGCCCCGGCGTAAGGGGGTATGACCTCACGAAGCATCCCGTCCTTTGGGGATGGCGTCTGGACGCCGTATAGGGCAGGGGTCACCACCCGTCAAAATTCGGGATGCTTCATGGTGAGGTCATCCCTCGAATAGCGACCGAGCTACCAGTGACAGATACGGTCTCTTGTTGTAGGCTGGCGGGGACTCCCACGGCTGGAGGCAAGAGTGAAGGTTTCCCGAGGCAAGCGGACCCGGTCCACGCGGCGGCGGCTCCTCGGCGCGTGCGGTGGCGCCATTATGCTGGGTGTCCTGGCGGGTTGTGACGAGTTGGCGTCATCAAGGCGCTCGGCGCTCTCGACCACGGCGAACGCGGCGGCAGACCCCTCACCCACCGGCCGGAGCGCGGCCCGACTGGCTCCGCCTCCCACCGCGCTCCGGTCTACCCCGATCGCGAGCTCGGTAGTGCCAACCGCGTCGGCGGATCCGTCGCCGGTGGCGAGTCCGTCGCATTCCACCCGCGCCCCGCTCGCGACGCCGGGCGAGCTGAACTATCTACGCACCGCCGGCGCCCGGATCGTCGACGCGGCCGGCCAGGCCGTGACCCTGACCGGCCTGAACTGGTTTGGCATGGAGACCGAGACCTTCGCGCCGCACGGATTGTGGGCGCGCACCCTGGGCGACATGCTGGACCAGATCGTCCGGGCCGGGTTCAACTGCCTGCGCTTGCCGTATTCGAACGCGTTGTTCGATCCGTCCCATCAGCCAAACGGGATCGACTTCAACCGGAACCCGGACCTCAAAGGCTTGAGCGGCCTGCAGATCATGGACGCGGTCGTCGTCGCGGCCGGCCGGCGCGGGCTGAAGGTGATTCTGGACCAGCACCGACCAAACGCCGACCAGCAGTCGCCGCTCTGGTACACCGACCACCTCTCGGCCGAGACCTGGGTCGCCCAGTGGGTGGCGCTGGCGGCGCGCTACCGTGGCAACGACGCGGTCATCGGGGCGGACCTGCACAACGAGCCGGCCGGGGCGGCGACCTGGGGAGGCGGTGACCCGGCGACCGACTGGGCGCGGGCGGCCGAGACGGGCGGCAACGCGATTCTGAAGGCGAATCCAGACTGGCTGATCCTGGTGGAGGGGGTCGAGAAGATCGTCGACGCCTCGGGCAATCCGCTCGACTGGACCTGGCAGGGCGGCGACCTGATGAACGCCGAGGCCCGGCCGATCCGCCTGAGCGTTCCGAACCGCGTCGTCTACAGCCCGCACGACTACGGGCCGGGGGTCTACAACCAGAAGTGGTTCAGCGACCCGACCTTTCCGGACAACCTGCCGCCCTTCTGGGACAAGCACTGGGGTGATCTCCAGAAGAACGGGACGGCGCCGGTCCTGGTGGGCGAGTTCGGGGGCCGCTCGGTGGGCAGCGACGTCGAGGGCACCTGGCAGCGAACCCTGGTCGGCTACCTGAAGGCGAACCGGCTGCACTACACCTACTGGTGCTTGAACCCGGACTCGGGCGACACCGGCGGGCTGCTCGGGGACGACTGGCAGACGATCGACCCGGCGAAGGAAGCGCTGCTGAAGACCTACCAGGGCAAGCCGCTGAAGAACCTGGCGCCGGAGGTGGTGAACGAGGATGCGGTGCCGCCGGCGGTGAGGACCGGGTAACGACCTCGCCAGATCACCGAGAGGTCGTGGCAAAGATCGTGTCGCCGAGCCACTTCTCGAACGACGGATGATCGCTGGGAGAGAGTAACCCGACCGCCGGCCAGTATTCCGTCAAGCGTCGCCTGCGGAGGTGTCATTCCGGGCCGCTGCGCCAGCAATCTCTGGCCCGGGTCAGAGATTCCTCGCTAGCCGCGCTCGGAATGACAGATCCGGACCGCTCCGGAAATGGGGCGGATGCGTCAATTACGCCGCGGATAACAGACCTCCGGCCACGCTGCGCTGCCACACGTACTCGTAGATCCGGTCCGCCAGCGCCCGGGCCTCATCATCGGCGAAGGACGGCCGAGGGAGCGATCGCCAGAGGGT
>JBOGTX010000078.1:0-8699 GCA_050695695.1 Chloroflexota bacterium | reverse complement strand
GCCCTTTCCGGCGCCTACGCGCTCGGCATCCTCGTCGCCGGACTGCTCGGCATCCCGATTGGGCGACTGGTCGATCGTTCGGGGGGTCGCGTTCTCATGAGCGTCGGCAGCGCGCTGGGTGGGGTTGTGCTCATCGCCCTCTCGACGGCGCGGGAGGTCGGAGAGTTCGACCTGCTCTGGGGCCTCGGCCTTGGCCTCGCTACCGCGCTCACCTTCTATCCGGTTTCCTTCACCATCGTCGCCAACTGGTTCGAGCAGCGGCGTGGGGCGGCGCTCGCCTGGCTCACGACGATCGGCGGCCTGGCCTCGCCGATCTTCATCCCCCTGATTGGCTGGCTCGTCGTCCGACTCGGCTGGCGGGAAACCCTGCTCGTGCTCGGGCTGATCCAGCTCATCGTGGCGCTTCCCCTCCACGCCCTGGTCGTGCGCCGCCATCCGGAAGACCTCGGACTCCAGCCCGACGGCCGACCGAAGTCCGAGCCCGGCGATCGGTCCCAGCCGGCCACGCGCCGGCCGCCGAGCGGACTGACGCTTCCGCGGGCGGTGCGGGTCGTCTCCTTCTGGACCCTGACGCTGGCCGGCGGCCTCGAGCAGCTCGGCGCGATGACCATCTCCGGACACCAGATCGCCCTGATGATCTCACGGGGATTCGATCCGATCTTCGCCGCCGGCATCGCCGGCCTGATCGGGCTGGCTAGTCTTCCCGGACGCTTCCTCTTGAATCAACTGAGCGACCGGTACGCGGCGCAGCGACTGCTCTGCTTGGTGCTCGGAACCCTTGCCCTGGGTGTGGTCGTCATCAACCTGGCCCATTCGCCATCCGGGCTGTACCTTTATGTTGTCGTCTACGGGGTCGCCTTCGGCGCGCGCTCGCCCTTGCGCGCCTCGGTGATGGCCGAGCACTTCGGACGCCGGGCCTACGGAACGATCACCGCGGCGCAGGGGGTCGTCATGGCCGTTCCAGCGGCGTTCGGCCCGCTGGCCGCGGGGTGGCTCTTCGATCGTCTGGGGAGTTATCAGCTCGCCTTCTGGCTCACCACTGCCGCGTTCGCGATCGCCGCGCTGCTGATTCTCCTCACTCCGCCCCCCGGTGGCTTGAGCAAGGCGACCGGAGAGCCATCTCATCACCTCGCGCCATGATCCATCGCCCCCTCTTACGCCTTTTCCCCTACCGTCAATCCGGTGGCAACCCGACAATGATCGGTGATGGCCAATCCGAAACGATCTACGACCTCGAAGGCGCGAACCAACCGCGCCATGACCGGGTCGCCGAAGCCGACGCCCAAGCCAAAACCGGCCGCACCTCCGGAAAACCGGCTCTCGGTCAAGCTCGGCCGCGCGCTGAGTCAGCTCCTGCGCGGCGCCAGCACGTCGCAGGCGAAGCCCGAGCGTGGAGCGCCAGCGCCTGCTTCAAGCCAGGCGCCAAAAGCCAGAAATCCGACGCGAAAGCCGAGGGCAAAGGTTCCCGATGCCGTCCTGACGGATGGGATGCCGCCAATCAAGTTCTCGTCTTCCTTTCCTCCGGAGCGTGCCAACCCCGAGCCGGATGCCGAGGGAAGTCCGGTTGATCCCGCGGCCGGGCCAACCGAGCCAGATCTGCCAGCCGCCACCGAGCCACGGCCGCCACGGCTCTCCGGGGCCGCGCGCCAGTACGCGGCTACCATCGAGCAGACCCTCGCCGAATTCGGGGCGCCAGTTCGGGTGGTCCACGCGGAGATCGGGCCGATGTTGATTCGCTTTGGCATCGTGCCGGGCTATCTGGAAAAGCCGGCGCGCGGCGACCGACCCATCAGGCGCGAGCGGGTCAGGGCCGCGAAGGTCGTCTCCCGCGCGAACGACCTGGCGCTCGCGCTGGGAGTGACCTCGCTTCGAATCGAGGCGCCAGTGCCGGGCAAGACCTACATCGGCATCGAGATCCCTAATCCACATCCGAAATCGGTCCCCTTGCCACCGCTTCTGGAAGACCCGAGCTTCCAGGCGCTCCTCGAACGCGGCGTGTTGCCAGTCGCGCTCGGCAGCGACGTCGCCGGGCACCCCATCCTGGCCGATCTGGCCCGGCTGCCTCACCTGCTGATCGCCGGCGCCACCGGCTCGGGCAAGTCCGTCGCGGTCAACTCGCTGATCGGCACGCTCTTGAAGACCCGGAGCGGCGACGACGTCCGGGTGATCGTCGTCGATCCCAAGCGCGTCGAGTTCACCTGGCTGGAAGGCGTTCCACAGCTCCTGACGCCGGTCGTCACCGAGCCGGAGGCGGCGGTGGAAGTCCTCGGCAAAGTCGAGACCGAGATGGCGCGCCGCTACGACCTGCTGGCCGCGGCCGGCTGCCGCAACCGCCTGGCCTACAACGCGCGTCCGGGCGCGGCCGCTCGCCCGTCGTTGCCGGCGCTCGTCGTGGTGATCGACGAGCTGGCCGATCTCATGATGCTCGCCTCCGAGGACGTCGAGCGCTCGATCTGTCGGGTTGCCCAGCTTGGCCGCGCGGCCGGAATTCACCTGGTCGTCGCGACCCAGCGGCCATCGGTTGACGTGATTACCGGGCTGATCAAGGCGAACCTGCCGGCGCGCCTCGCCTTCGCCGTGTCGTCGCTGGTCGACTCGCGAACGATCCTGGACACTCCCGGCGCCGAGCGGCTGCTTGGGCGAGGCGATTTTCTCTTCCTTCCGCCGGATGCCATGCGGCCGGTCCGCGGCCAGGGCGCCCTCGCCCGCGATTCCTGGCTCAAACAGACGGTGAAAGCCGCGCGCGAGACGCGACCGCCGGGCGCCTCCGACCCGGAAGCCGAGCGCTTCGCCAGGCTTCTCTCGGCGACCCAGATCGCCGACGACCGCCTCTACGACAAGGCGAAGGAGCTGGTCCAGGACCACCCGAAGGTCTCGGCGAGCTTTCTCCAGCGCCGACTGCGCATCGGGCAGCCAAAGGCCGAGGCACTCGTCGAGCGCCTGCGCGCCGACGGGGTCATTCCGGATCCGGACCTGGACGACGAGTGACGGACGCCTGGCTGAGTCACGTAAGGCATGATATAGTTACATTGCTTATGGAGACTGTCTTACAGAGGGGGGAGGGTTATGGTGCGCGAATACTCGGTGGCTTTAAGCAGCAAAGGACAGCTCACCCTTCCGGCCGAAGTACGCCGTGAGCTCGACTTGGAACGCGGGGCACGGCTGCGCCTGATCGTGCGTGATGATGGGGCAGTCGAGCTGGCGAAGCCCCAATTCCCACGCGTCGCTGACCTCGCGGGGATCGGCCAGGGTCGTGGGCAATCAGTGCCATCGCAGGACTCGAGGGAGCAAGCATACGTAGAACGATGGCGAGCGAAACAGGAACGCTCCCAATAAGTGCAGCTCATCGATGAATGTCTCCTACGTCGATACCGACGTCATCGTCCGTTTTATCTCCGGGGATGATCCAGTAAAGATGCGGGCCGCTACGACGCTGTTCACCGCCGTCGAGGAGGGCAAACAAACTCTCTCCTGCCCGGTCACGGTCATCGCCGATGCTGTGTATGTCCTAACCTCGCGTCACCTCTACGCTCTAGATCGCGGACTCGTGGCCTCCGCGCTGAGCGCGCTCGTGAGTCTTCCGCGCTTTCGCGTCGCCCAGAGGCCAATCGTTCAGCGCGCGCTCGACCTTTTCGCTGGGACGCGCCTGGACTTCGGCGACGCCATGATCGTCGCGACGATGGAGCATGCAGGTGTTGCCACGTTGTACTCGTATGATGGCGACTTCGACCGATTTTCTACCATCCAGCGCCAGGAGCCCTGAGCGACGTGCTGGAGTTGTCACGAGGGAGGAACGTCGTGGATGCGGTTCCGGTGCGAAATTTCAGTTGGGTCCTGGAAGGTGAGCTGGCCGGGAGCGCGTTCCCCGGCGACGCGGGCGCCGCGGAGTGGCTGGCCGATCAAGGGATTCGCGCGGTGGTCTCCTTGACCGACGAGGCGCCGCCGATCGCGTCCGAGACCGCGATCGAAGCCCTTCAGGTGCCAATCAAGGACTTTAGCGCGCCAACCGCCGAGCTGATCGATCAGGCGGTCGGGTTCATCGACCGCCAGCGTGCCGCGGGGAATCCCGTCCTCGTACACTGCGCGGCCGGCTTTGGCCGCACCGGCACCGTCCTCGCCGCGTACCTCGTGTCCACCGGTCTCGATGCCGACGCAGCGATCGCGCGAGTCCGCGAGCTTCGTCCCGGTTCCATCGAGAGCAACTCTCAAGTCGAGGCGGTGCGAGCCTACGCACGGAAGCGCGAGGCATGAGCTTGCCTGCTAATTGGCGCCCTCGGATGATCTTCTTCGATCTCGACGATACCCTGATCCACGAAGCCGCCACCGACGACGGGGTGATCGACGAGATCGCCGACCTGATCTGGCCGGGAAGACGGCTCGCGCCAGGCGCGCTGGCCGAGGCGGTTCGCACCGCCCGCCGTGAGCTCTGGCAACAGTCGGGCGAGCTCGCCTACTGCCATCGCATCGGGACAGGTTCGAGCGAGGGCCTCTACGGCGACTATTCCGGCGACGATCCGCACCTGCGGGCGCTGGCGCGCTTTCTTCAGGAGACCAACTACCGCGATCGTGTCTGGGCGATCGCTCTGGGGTCGCTCGGCATCGATGACGCCTCGCAGGCAGCGAGATTCGCCCGAGCTTACGCCGAGACGCGCCGGTCTCGCCACATCCAGCTTCCCGACGCGCTTCCCGCGCTGCAGCACCTGGCGTCAGTGTTCCGTCTGGGGCTGATTACCAACGGCGCACCGAAGATCCAACGCCTCAAGCTGGCGGGTTCGGGCCTTGCCAGCTATTTCGAACCGGTCGTGATCTCCGGCGACCTCGGCGTCGGAAAGCCGGACCCGGCCATCTTCCGGCACGCGTTGGAACGGGCTGGCATCTTGGCCGAATCGGCTTTGATGGTTGGCAACAGCGTCACCCACGACGTCGCCGGCGCTCAGAGCGCCGGGATTCGAGCGGTCTGGATCAACCGAACCGGGGAAAGCTGCCCGCCCGAGGTTCACCCGGATCTCGTGTTGAGGACGCTCGACGGGCTTACTGACGGTTTGGCATAGCCGGAGTAAGGCTCACGCCTCGGCCCCGGTCGCGACCGACGTCCGTTTTCGGATCGCTCCGACCAGCCCACTTAGCACGGCGAGCTCGGCCGGCGAGAAGACTCGCAAGAGCCAGAGCATCCCAAGGTAAACCGCCGCTCCGACCAGGAGCGCGAGGTGGGGCTCGACCATTCGACCACCCCAGGCAATCAGCGCCATCACCGTGCCGGCCAGAATCGGCTTTCCCGCCGTCGCCAGCCAGTCGATCTCGCCGATGCTCTGGCGCACCGCGTAGAGAAACGGAACCATGAGCACGATCTCCGAGGCGACGGTCACGGCGCTCGCGCCGTAGAGGCCGAAGCGCGGAATCAAGATCAGGTTGGCCCCAACGTTGAAGGCGGCCGAGATGACGAACGCGACGGTGATGAACCGCTGGCGATTCACCGCGATCAGTGCATACTGGGTGACGCCGTTCAGGTAGCTGAACGGCAGAAAGCAAATCAGAATCGACAGCGCCCGCGCCGACATCGGGTAATACGCCTGGCCGCCAAGCAGCAGAATCAGGTCGCCGGAGAGGAAAGCGATCGCCACGGTGATCGGCACGCCAAGGGTGACCAGAATCCGCGCCGACACCTCGTAGGTCTTGCGCAGCCCCTCTCCGGCCTGCTCGGCGTAGCGCGAAAGGGCCGGGTAGATCGCGAACGTGAAGGTGGAGGGGACGATCAAGAACCCATCCAGCCATTTGTACGCCGCCGAGTAGTAACCAACCGTCTCGCTCCCTTTGTAGATCTCGAGCATCAGGAAGTCGACCTTGAAGAAGATCGTGACCAGCGCCTGGTTGAGCATCAACGGCCAGGACTCGGCAAGCATCTGGGGCAGCTCTTTCGGGACCGGCCCGGCCAGGCGCAGGACGAGGGCGCGCCGCGCGAGGACCGCGAAGGCGATCACGATCACGAAGTTCAGCAAGAGCGCGATCGCCGCCAGGCCGACGATTCCGGCGCCGATCAGCAACGCGGCGGTGCCGAGCGTCACCCGCGCCAGGTTGATCGCCACGCTCACTGCGGCCGGAACCTCGTTTCGCTCCCAGGCGTTAAAGAGCGCGGTCAGGGCTGCGCTCACGTTGCCGGGAACGAGGGCGAGGGTGAGCAGCAGAAAGGCGACGACCCCCTGGTCGCCGAGATTCAGCCAGCGGTGGCCCACCAGCGCGATCGCCCCGACCACCGGCGCCGCGATGACGCAAAGGCCAAGCCGCGCCGCGACGGCGTCGGCGAGGTAGCGACCGGTGACGGCGCGATCGCGCGAAACTTCGCGCGTGATCAACGCGTTCAGTCCGAAGTTGGTGAAGATCTCGAAGTATCCCATCAGCATGATCGCGATGGCGTAGTCGCCAACGTCCTTTGGTCCGAGGATGCGCAGCATCAGCGCCGCGAAGCCAAAGTCGACCGCTTTGTTCAAGAACGACGTGAACATCGGTAGCGTCGTGTTCCGCAGCACCCGCTCGGCCTGGCCGGTGTAGTGACCAATCGTTCGCCGCCAGAGCGGCCAGGTCGCCACCAGCCCGAGGACGATCAATCCCAGGAAGGTCAGATAGGCGCCAATGCGCAGCGGCAGCGGACTGTATTGAAACACGACCCGGTGCGTCCCGGCGGCCAGCGCGACCGCCCGAAGGTCGCCGTCGGCCATCAGGATCGGCGCGGCCGCGCCGTCGACCGTCGCCTGCCAGCCCGGCGAGTTGCCGTCGGTGACGACCAGCCAGCCCGGCCCGGCCGCCTCGACGTCGACCCGATCGAGCTGATACGATGTGATCGTCGCCTTCGCAGCACCCGGTACCTCCGTCCCCGCTTCTGGATTCTGAATGCTAGATTCTAGCTTCGGACGTCCGGTGCCTGGACTCCCCTCGAGAACCACTTCCTGGCCCGGACGGAAGCCAGGCTCCTTCAGCGCGGCCAGCGCGGCATCGGCGCCTGGCACCCAGCGCGCCCGGCTCACCACGAACGCGCGCGGCAGCGCCGACGGCCGCTCGTAGACGCGAATCGCGCCAAACCGCCCGACCAGTCGCACCGAGGGATTGTCGACCGGCGATTCGGTCAGGACGTACCGCACGCTCAGCAGATCGAGGATCGGGCTCGCCAACGAGCTCGCGTGATGGAGCAGGCCGATCTTGTTGTAGGGAAGATCGCCCGGCGGCTCGACCAGCGACCAGAGGCTGACGAACCGCGACGGGATGATCGTATCGTAGGCGGCGATGCTCGGCACGCCCAGGATCACCCCGAGGTTCGGTTGCAAGACCTCCGGATCGCCCAGGGTCGCGACGCGCGGCCCGGCCAGGTTTGGCGGGAGTACCGAGCTCAGGTCGACTCGCTGGGCGAGGATGGAGGGCGGCTCCTCCGAGACGAAGCGCGTCCCGAAGTAGAACAGGTCGCCGACGACGAGCAGCACGAGCAGCGCGGCGACGACTCCCCGAGGGCCGCCGGCGACCCCGCCCTTCCCGCCCCTGCCTCTCATCGTGGCCAGCAGTCCGACCAGGAGTCCGCCAATCGCCAGCAGGCCAAAGAAGATGGCGAGGTTGCGAAACTCGTAGGAATACAGGACGGCCCCTGACCCGAACGCGCGCTGGAGATCCGCCCGCGCGGCAAGGATGCGCCCGGCCAGCGCGACGCTTCGCCGCCGCTCCAGGAAGCTGACCGCGAGGGCGCCAAGCCCGAGGACTCCAAGGCCAGCCGGCAGCCAGGGAAGGGCGAGGGCGAGGGAAGAGACGGCGGCGCCAGGCGCCGCTCCCGCCCCCTCTCCCTTTCCAATGGAGAGGGGGCGGGGGGGTGAGGCCACGCCCCCCCTCCACAGCCAGTCCGCACCCAGTCCGGCCAGCACCGCCGCCGAGAAGTCGAACGGATAGAGCCACCGGAATGGCGTGCGTAGCTGGCTGAAAAACGGTAACCCGTAATAGATCAGCGCGTACAGCGGCGTGCCAAAGGCCAACAGCAGCGACAGGGCCGCGAGACCGACGAAGAACCACCGGTCGCGGTGGCGGGAGAACAGCGCGCCGATCACGGCGAGCAGCAATGAGACCACGCCGACGTACCCGCCGGCCTCGACGTAGTTCTTCGTGCCCCAATCGATCGTCCGGGGGGGATCGGTCGGCTTGCCAAGCGCGTTGTTGCCGACTGGCGTCTCCTGGAGCGTCGTCAGGTCGAAGTAATCGTGGGCGGTAGGGTTTCCGAAGAAGTCCGGCATCAAGAAGCCCAGGACGCGGCGGTGCGGCAGGGCGTAGGAAATGACTTGCGAATAGGTCGTCTCGCCCTGGCGATTGTTCGATCCGAGAATGCTCAGAAAGGGCGTGAGCTGGACCGCGCCGATCAGCACGCCAAGTCCAATCACCAGACCGGCGGCGGCGAGAAAGCCGCCCGACGCGCCGCGCCGCCGGCGGACGAGGAAGCGCCCGGCCAGGTAGAGGGCGTAGAGCCCGACGACGAACGTCGCGTAGAACGTGATCTCCAGGTGACCGCCAAGCACGCCAAGGGCGATCGCCAGCGCGCCAATCGGCAGATCGACCGCGAGCGCCGGTCCGAGGTTGCCTTTTCCGATCTTCTGAGCGAGGCCGGCCAGGCTCCAGAGCGCCAGGGGCAGCCAGACCGCGGCGCCGAGCACCATCGGCCAGATGTAGCTGACGGT
>JBOGTX010000077.1:0-5397 GCA_050695695.1 Chloroflexota bacterium | reverse complement strand
GCACCGAGGCGTCCGGCGCGACGCCGTTGACCAATGGCCCGGCGGTCGCGACGGCGACGTCCATCCCCACCGCGACGGCGACCCGAGCCGCGACGCCCACCGCCACCGAGACGCCGCGCCCAACCGCGACCCCGACTCTCACTCCGGCCCCGACGACGATTCCCTACGACGCGAAACGGCTGACCGACCTGCTGGGTGAATCGATCACCTCGTACGCGGGATCGATTCCGTCGCGGGTGACCAACGTACGGCTGGCGACGCGCCTGATCGACGGCGCGACCATCGCGCCAGGGGCGGTTTTCTCCTTCGACGACCGGGTCGGCGCCCAAACCATCGCGGCCGGTTTCGACGTCGCCTGGGGCATCGTCAGCCGCGATGGCCAGCCGGTCACCGTCCCCTCGGTGGCCGGCGGCATCTGTCAGGTCGCGACCACGCTCTTTCAATCGGTCTACTGGGCCGGTCTGCCGATCGTCGAGCGTCACTACCACCTCTACTGGATCGCGCACTACGGCGAGCCGCCGTACGGGCAGGTCGGACTCGATGCGACCGTCGATTTTCCGCCGGTCGACTTCCGCTTCCGCAATTCAACGCCGAATTGGCTTCGGATCGTCGGCACCTACGATAGCACCCACGTCCGCTTTCGCATTTATGGCGTCAGCCAGGGCTGGAAGGTGACCTCGAGCCCGACGAAAATCAGCCGCCTCATCAAGACCGACCGGACGATCATCCGGCGGGACGACCCGACGAAGCCGGCCGGTTACCAATTGATGATCGAAGCGGCCGAAGACGGGTTCGATGCGACCATCGAGCGCCTGGTGACGAAGGACGGCGGCGTCGTGGATCGCTACGACTTTACCAACCACTACGATCCCGCTCAGAACGTCCTGCTGGTCGGGACGAAAGGCGCGACGCCCACCGCGACGCCGACTCGGGCGACGCCTTCGTCGACCGGGACCCCCGGCGCGGTGCCGACCGCGACTTCCGGCCCGCCGGGCACGGCGCTGGCCAAAACGTCGCTCACGCCCGGCCCGATCGCGGGTACCCCCACGCGGCGGTAGGCGATGGGCCAGGCGCTTGAGGTGCTGGGGGCGCTGCTCGCCGCGGGCCGACGCCGGCCTCACCGCGAGTTCAGTTCAGGCCGTCACTGGCGTGGTGCAGAACGCGCACCGGTGGGCGGCGATCGGGATCTCGCTCATGCACTCTGGGCACTTGCGCATCGTCGGCTCGGCCGGCGGCTCCTTCTTCGCCCGCGCGATCAGCGTGTTCATCGGCAGAATGACGAAGAAGTAGACCACCGCGGCGATGATCACGAACGAGATGATCGCGTTGATGAAGTCGCCAAAGAGGAACTTACTATTGTTGATCGTGAAGTAGAGGCTGGAGAAGTCTGGCTTGCCGCCGATCGCCGCGATCAACGGCGTGAGTAGATCTTTCACGAAGGCGGCGACGACGGTGCCAAACGCCGCGCCAATGACGACCGCGACCGCGAGATCGACGACGTTTCCCCTCAACAGGAACTGCCGGAAGCCCTTCATGTCTTTCCCTTCCTGGTGTTTTTAGATCCGATCCGTCGGTCGCGTGAAGCACTCCCGCCAGGTCGACGATCGTCACTCGCTCCGCGCCAGACCTTCGGCGGGCATATAATAATGTACGCGAACATCGGTGACAAGGGGCGTTCGATTCGGCTGCTTTTCCCGTCGAGGGGCCAGCGGCTCGGCCGAGAAGTGGGTCAGCGCGACGCGGACGGCGCGTCTTTCGCGCAGGCGGCGCACGCTCCCGAGATCGGGAAGTGGGTCAGGTCGGCCCGGAAGCCAAACCGCTCCAGGAGGAGCGCGGCAAACCGGTCGGCGACGCCCAGATCGTCGACCTCGATCGTCTGGCCGCAGCGGTGGCAGATCAGGTGGAGATGGTGAACGTCCCGCGCCAGGTGGTAGCGCGCCGCGCCGTCGGCGACGTGACCGTGGCGCACCATCCCCAGCCCTTCGAGAACGTCCAGCGTCCGGTGGACCGTGGAGCGGTTGATCATCGGGTAGCGCTGGTGGACTTGCTGGTAGAGGTCCTCCGGAGCGATGTGGCCGGACGCGCGCTCCAGCAGCTCGAGGATCATCAGTCGCTGGGGAGTCAGGCGCAGACCGTGCCGCTTCAGATCCGCGACCGCGGCTTTGGTCAACCCGGACTCGGGGACCGCCTCCTGCCCGTTCACTGCGCCACCACCCCCCAACCTGCCCGGAGTGTAGCACGACGTTGGCCCGGTCTCAAGGGCGCCCGCGCACGGCCCCGTCGACTATTGGTCACGGACGATTCCTAGTACCAATTGGTATCTTCCAATCCGCGCGACCGAGGCGATATTCTATTGGCGGAAGCTTGGCCCAACGTGCCACGGCAGCGCTCGACGGCTCCCTGCCGTAGTCCGTCGAGCGCCCCTCTCCAATCTCGCTATCCCCAACGAGCGTTTTCCGGTACAATCGAGCCAGCGCTCACACCGATGCGCCTGGAGAAAGACGAGATGGACTACGGGCTCTTCATTATGCCCCTGCACCCCCCGGCCCGGCCGGTCGCCGACACCTACGACGACGACCTTCAGACCCTGATCGCGGCCGACCAGCTTGGCTACTCCGAGGCGTGGCTCGGCGAGCACTTCACGAGCCCCTGGGAGAACATCCCGTGTCCTGACCTGCTCATCGCGAAGGCGGCGGGACGGACCGAGCGCATTCGACTCGGCACCGGCGTCGTCTTGATGCCCTTCCATAACCCGTTGGAGGTTGCGCTGCGCTTCGCCACCCTTGACCATCTGACGCGTGGCCGCTTCATGCTCGGGGTTGGCTCCGGTGGCATCGCCGGCGACCGTCGCGCCTTCGGAATCGATCTCTCCGGACCCGACGCCGCGACGCTGACTCGCGAGGGCATCGAGGTCGTCGAAAAAGCCTGGGCCGGCGAGCCCTTCAGCTACCAGGGCAAGTTCTTCCACTTCGACGTGCCGCCGCGCGACGCGACGACCGGCGCCCTGTTGCGGCCGTACCAGAATCCGCACCCGCCGATCGCGATCGCCGGCGTCAGCCGTAGCTCGGTCGGGCTGGCGCTGGCCGGCGAGCGCGGCTGGATTCCCATGAGCACCAACTTCCTACAGGCGGATGTGCTGCGCCAGCACTGGCTCTCGATCGAGACCGGCGCCCGGCGTGGTGGACGCGTGCCATCGCGCGGCGCCTGGAGGATCGCCCGCGAGATCTACGTCGCCGAGACCCACGAAGCGGCCCGGCGCGACGCGCGCGATGGTGGCATGGCCCGCGCCTTCCAGGACTACATGCTGCCGCTCGTCGCCAGCGGCCCTTACGGCCTGCAGGCGTTCAAGCCAATCGATGGCGACGTCCCCGACGCCGCCATCACCATCGACTATCTGATCGACAACGTGTGGATCGTGGGGACGCCGGACGAGTGCGCCGCGAAGCTGCGGAGCCTTTACGAAGCGGTCGGCGGCTTCGGGACGGTCCTGATGATCGGCCACGACTGGCACCCGCATCCGGAGAAATGGACGCGATCCTTGGAGCTGTTCGCGAACCGAGCGATGCCCCAGCTCAGCGACCTGAGCGTGGGGTAAGCTCTGGCCCCTCCGCCAGTGTCGCTAGCCCACGCCCGCATGATAGACTCGTACCCAGAAAGGGGAGCAGCGAGGGCATGGCACACCACCACCCACACCCGGAGGGGCCAAACGCCGCGGGCACCGCGCTGCGCCTCCGGGTCGCCATCGGCCTGACCGCGCTGTTCGTCGTGCTCGAAGGGCTGGCCGGGCTATTCTCGCATAGCCTCGCCTTGCTTTCGGACGCCGGCCACAACCTCACCGACGTCCTCGCGCTGGTGTTGTCGCTCTGGGCCTTCGAGCTGGCAAGCCGTCCCTCGACGGCTGAGCGGACGTTTGGCCTGCACCGCGCCGGCATCCTGGCGGCGCTGGCGAACGCGATCGTCCTGATTGTGATCGCGGTTGGGATCCTGGTCGAGGCCTACCGCCGGTTTCTCGCGCCGGAACCGGTCGCCGCGGACGTGATGATCGCGGTCGCCGCGGTCGCGATGGGGTTGAACCTGCTGATCGCGCTCTGGCTGCACCGGGCGTCCGAGCACGATCTCAACGTGCGCTCCTCGTTCATCCACATCGCCGGCGATGCCGCGTCCGCCGCCGGGGTCGCGGTGGCGGGCGCGTTGTTAGCTTTCACCGGCGCCGCCTGGATCGATCCGGCCGTCTCGGTGTTGATCGCGGCGTTCATCGTCTGGACCAGCCGAGGGGTTATCCAGGAAGCGATCGACGTGCTGCTCGAGTCGACGCCCTCGGACCTGGACGCGCGCCAGGTGCTCGCGACCATGCGCCAGGTGCCGGGCGTCCTCGACGTTCACGACCTGCACCTCTGGAGCATCTCTTCGGCGCTGCGCGCGGCGAGCGCCCACGTTCTGGTCGACGACCAGCCGGTCAGCAAGGCGTGCAACATTCTCGGCGCGGTCAACACGGTGCTCGCCGACCGGTACCACATCGCCCACACTTCGCTCCAGCTCGAGACAAACGCCTGTGACCCGGGTGAAGTGTTCTGCCACCTGCACGAGTGCGAGCAGGTCGAGCACCGGTAAGTGGCCCTACCGCTCGTCGAGCGACGCGACGTCGCGCGCCGCGTCGCCGAGGGCGCGCAGGCGAATCTCGGCCGCACGCAGCTCGCGCGCCAGGTCAGGGTCCCGGCCACCGCGCAGGGTCAGCTCGGCCAGGCCGGTGCGCGCGGCGTGCAGGGCGCCGGCCAGGTGGTCGAGGGTCACCGCCTCGCCTTCGACAGTTTGCTGGATGGCCTCGGAATCGACACCTTGCGCCTCGGCGGCGCCGAGCCGGTCGGCGACCCGCCAGATCACCTCACCGGACGTTCGCGTTTCGCTGGTCAGCGAGTCGACGATCGCGCGCGAGACCCCAATCGCGCGCGCGGCGTGGATCGCCCGCTCCAGCTCCATGACTTCCACCGCGGCGGCGTACACCGCGCGACGGGCGTGATCCCAGCGGGAAAGCGTTGCGGCGAGGAGGCCGTCGAGCTGACCGGTGGTTCGAGACCGCGTGTAAAGGTGAATCGCCTGGCCAACGCGGCCGCGCTTGATCGCCCGTTCGGCCCGCGCGTCGAGGGAGCAGTAGTCGACCGTCCAGATTCCGGCGACGAGCGCGCCAGCCGTGGCGACAACTCCCAGCACGGCGAGGACGGCGACCCCCGGGCCGAAGCTCAAGACGAGGATCAGCAGGAACAGACCAAGAATGACGATGCCAGCGTGGTGCATCCCGGTTTCTCTTTCCCATCAATTATGTCACTGGAAAGAGAATTTGGCTATGGCTTGGGGTCCGCGTGGAGATACCGGAACCGCGGAATGACCAGCGCTTCGGAC
>JBOGTX010000076.1:0-2721 GCA_050695695.1 Chloroflexota bacterium | reverse complement strand
GGATTCCGGGTCGTCAGCGCGCGCGAACAGGCCCGCCGCCTCGCTGCGGATGGCGACGCGGGCGCGCGGCCGGTCGCTCGGGGATCGCGCTTGCCTGGCCACCGCGTTTCCGCTCGGGCGGCCAGCTCTCACCGCCGACCGAAAATGGACGATGCTCGACGTCGGCGTGAGCGTCCACTTGATCCGTCGGGAGGTGTTTGGTGTTACCCAACCGGGGTACCCCCGCCGCGATCGGCGCTGGATCGGTCGTCGTCACCGCCGCGCGGCGTCGATGGTGTGGCGCTTACCGCGCCCTTTTCCGCGACCTTCAGCCGGGATGAGATCATCGCCCATTTTCGGGCGGTCCGCGGGCCAATTCAAGGGCTGACCGCTCGTCAGCCCAGCAATCGCGCTCCCGGCTCACTTTGAGTGCCCAGTATGGTATCTTTGAGTTGCCGCGTTCGCTCGGGGCCAGACGATCGGGGCCCAGAAGCAATCCGGCCTGCACCGAAGGCATCAGATATCACGCTGACGAGGTAAGCGATGACCCGAGAGGAACTTTTTCAGCGAATCATGATCGATCCCAACGTTTGCTTCGGCAAGCCGTGTATTCGCGGTACGCGTATCTGGGTCTCGCTGCTTCTGGATCTCCTGGCGTCGGGAACGAGTGAGGAGGAGATCCTTCGTGAGTACCCGCAGTTGACGATCGAGGATCTCCGTGCCGCCCTTGCGTTCGGCGCGGAGATGACCCGCGAGTACTACGTCGAGGTTCCGGTAGGCCCATCGCGGTGAAGTTTAAGCTTGACGAGAACCTTGGTATCCGGACCCGCCAGGTATTCATCGACGCTGGCCACGACGTCCAGACCGTCCGCGACGAAGGTCTCCAGGGCCGCGCCGACGACACGATTTACGACGTGTGTCGAGTTGAGCAGCGTTGCCTCGTCACGTTAGACCTGGATTTCAGTAACGTCGTCCGGTTCTTACCCGACCCGACCGCGGGCATCATCGTCCTCAAGCCCAGTCGAAATGTCAGTCCGCAACTCCTCGCGGCACTGGCTGGCCAGGTGATCCGGATGCTTTCGGATCGATCAGTCGTGGGCGCGCTGTGGGTGGTCGAGCCTGGCCGAATCCGGATCCACGAGTCAGTGGCCAATGACGGAACGTGACAAAGTGCGTCGGCGAATGGGGTGCTTACCCAGCCTCGGTCGTCGTCACTCCCGCGCGGCGTCGATGGCGACGTGGTTCGCGCCGCCCTCGATCGTGACGTCGTAGCGATTGACGGCCGTGCCAAAGTCGAGGGTCGCCCGGCTGGTTCCCCCAACACCGCTGGCCTGGTCCTGCCCGTCGAAGGTAAACATCGAGTAGCCGCCAACCACCGCGACGCGGGCGGCGACCCCCGCTGGACGGGTAAACCGGATCTCATTGGCGCCACCGGCGACGCCCACCGGAACGGTCCCGACCGGCTCGGGGAGCGTGACGCTGACGTCGCTCGCGCCGCCCGCCAGGGAGACGCTCTGAATCCGCAGGTCCCGCAGGTCGGCATTGACCTTCGAGGCGCCGCCGTGGAACTCGACCTGCCAGGGAATCGTCGGGTTGAGCTCGATCTCACCGGCGCGTTTCCGCCAATCGAGCAACCCGAATCGATAATGGAAGGTCACCGTGCCGCCCTCGACGTCGACTGACGGTGGCGGTCCCTCGAAGCGGGCCCGATAAAGGTCGGTCGTGGCCGAGCTGGCTCGGATCACCAGGCGCATTCCGACCGAGGCGAAGATCAATCGTCCCGCCGCCACCGCGCCGAGCGGGGCCGAGAGACCCTCGCCCTGCCGTAGCTGGCGCGTCTCGGCGCGGATGATCGGCAGGGCGCGG
Source organism: Chloroflexota bacterium (assembly GCA_050695695.1). GTDB lineage: Bacteria > Chloroflexota > UBA6077 > FW602-bin22 > CADDYW01 > JAJPKB01. Next base: position 876 of record JBOGTX010000076.1, on the reverse strand, counting down.
GTGGCAAAGTCGAGAATGGTCGCGAGCTGCTCGTCACCGTAGCCGGCGCAGAGCTCGCCGATCTCCTGTCCGATCGGTGCGAAGAGCGGCCCGAGCTCTTGCTCGGCCCGGGCGAGGTTCGGCTGGACGATCACCCGCCGACGGTCGTTCGGGTCCTTCTCGCGACGGACGTACCCCGCCTTTTCGAGACGGTCGACGACGCCGGTGATCGCTCCGGTGGTCAGGCCGGTGAGCTCGGCCAGCCGGCCGGCGGTGGCCGATCCCTCGTCGAAGAGGAAACCGAGACACTCCAGATCACTGGCATTCAGCCCCAGCCGCTCGGCGATGGCCTGACTGAACAGGACGCTCCGCGCGCTCAGCGCGCGCAGCGCGCGCTGGATCGCGGCGAGTAGCTCAGCATGCTCCATTTGATCCCCAGGCCGAAAACGTCTTGACGAAACCGCTTGACACGCGCCTCTCATTGCCTTACGATGGCATTATCTTAGTAACTAAGATAATGAGCAAAGCACAAGAATCATCTGGCAAGATTGTATCACGAGAGGAGATTCCGCGCATGAGCCCAAACTCCGCGACCCACGAGTATCCGAAGGGCGCCGAGCCGGGGGCGAGGTCCGACCCCGTCTCGCCGATCCTCGCGATCGAGGCGCATGACCTGGTCAAGACCTATCCGGGCGGGGTCCGCGCCCTGGCCGGGGTGAGCTTTTCGGTCGCGGCTGGCAGTATCTTCGCCCTGCTTGGCCCGAATGGCGCCGGCAAGTCGACCACGGTAAAGATCCTGACCACCCTCTCCCGTCCCGACAGTGGTCAGGCGCGGGTCGCCGGCTTCGACATCCAGCGCGCGCCCGATCGGGTCCGCCGGGCGATCGGCGTCGTCGC
>JBOGTX010000075.1:0-8465 GCA_050695695.1 Chloroflexota bacterium | reverse complement strand
GGCCAACCTTGACCAGCTCGACGTCCGGCCGCTCGGCGCGGACGAGCGCCAGCGCCCGCAGGAGGGTCGGCAGATCCTTCCGGGGATCGTCCGAGCCAACGTAGATCAGGAAGCGCGATCCGATCGGTAGCCGGTAGCGCTCGCGCGCGCCCGCGAGCCGCGACTCCGGATGAAACCGCGCGTGATCGACCCCCTGCCAGACAACCTCGACCCGCGCGGCCGGAATCTCGAGGTGCTCGACGAGACACCGCCGGGTATCGTGCGAGACCGCGATCAGCAGATCGGCCCGCCGCAGGCCGGCCATCGCCAGGCGGTCGAAGGTCCAATCGGCGATGGTCCGATCGGAGCGGAAGCGGGGTTGGTCGCGCCGCAGGTAGGGAATGATGTCGTGCACCGTCACGACGACCTTCCCCGGCGGTGGATGGAACAACAGCAGTGAGGCCAGATTCTGGCTGGTCAGGTGGTAGAGCGTCGCCGCGGGGTAGCGCGCCCAGATCGGGTACGTCGTCAGAAAGGCGCGGGGATCCACGCCGAACCGGCGGAACGCCGAGTAACCAGCGCCGGGCAGCGGGGGAACGGCCGGCGCGACCTCGACCACGCTCGCCCCGGCCCGCTCGAGCGCCAACCGGAGCGTTTGCGCGTATCGTCCGACACCAGTGTGCGGATCGCTCGGCTTGGCGACGAGCGCGACCGAGTCGTCGCTCACCACCGTTCTCGACGCCGGGGGCTGAGCAGGTCGAAGATCGGCGACGCCCAGACCGCGAAGTCGACGATGGTCAGCCAGGGGAGGCCGACGAGCACTCGAACCGGGATCGGCCGCTGGTACACCCGCGCCGTGAAGAGGGCAGAGCGCAGCTTCGAGCCCAGCGCGTGCGCGACGAGCCAACACCAGGGCATCAGAACGCGGCGGCCGGCGACCGGAGCCAGCGCGGGCGCGATGACCATGAGCGCGCCGGTGAGTATCGTCCCGAGGGTGGCGGCGACGTCCCGTGTCGCCCCGTAGCGGTGACCGTGGATCAGAAGATTCCGCAGCCAGCGAGACCGCTGACGCCGGTAGGCGCCGAGTCGCTCGGGATATCGCGACGGCACGACGCTCGCCCCGACCTGTCGGATCCGGAAGCCGCTTCGAATCAGGCGCTTCGCCAGGTGATAGTCGGTGCCGGTCCGGGCTGAGAAGGCGAGGCCACCGCTCCGATCGAGCGCCTGGCGGGTGAGCGCGGCATTTCGCCCCAGTAATCCCTCCACGTACGCGGGGCTTCTGGCGGCGGATGCCAGGTCGGCGAACCAGGCGTACGCGGGCAATGTCTTATCCATTTGCTCATCCAGCGGCCGGGAGGTACCGGTCGCGACCTGCTCGCCCTGCTCGATCAACGGTCGAAGGAGCGCGGCCAGCGCGTCATCCTGATAAAGACAGTCCGCATCGGTGAGCAAGATGATCTCGCCAGATGCCCGCTCGAAGCAGTGGGCCAGCGCGCGTTGCTTGCCTTCGCCCGGTCGTTGCTCGAGCACGACCACTCGGTCGCTCGTGTAGCGCGCGGCACGCCGAAACGTGTCGTCGTTCCCGCCCGCGCCGAGGATGAGCTCGACGTTCGGGTAGCGCAACGCCAGAAACGATCGGATGTGGTCGTCGATTCGGTCCCCTTCGTTCCAGGCCGCGACCAGAGCGCTCACCTTCGGCGTCCGGGTAAGCGGTGGCTTCCGGGCGCGCTCGGCGCGCAGTTGATCGGCCAGCTCGCGGTCCCGCCACCACCGCCGGACGTTGTCGGCCACGACGATCGCCAGCCCGAGCCCGAAGATGATCCGTCCCATTCAGTGCAGCCAGAACTCGGGTGCGGCCACCTCGGCCCACGCCGCGCCCTTGCGCCAGCGATACCGCGCGTCGTCCCCGCGCCACACTTCGAGACGGTCCGGCGTTTCCAGCAGCCGCGCCGTTCGTCCCTGGAACACGCAGGCGCTCTCGAACGGCAGGCTTTTCGCCGTCGGCAGGACCGGTCCCACCTGGGATGCCAAATACCGAAACGCCTTGTCACACCACCCCGCCACGTGCAACAGGTCGCGGACGTCGGGCAGGGAAGAGAGGTGCCCACCGGCCTGGGCGGCGAAGCCACCGGCGGTCTGGATACCCCCTGAGGCATCCTGGCCGCCGAGGAGGCGGTCCAGCGTCGCGCCGAGGTCGGCGTCGAAGCCGAACGGCGTCAGCTCGTCCGCCGCGCGCAGGATCTCCGCCAGCGGCGCGATCCACGATGGATCGCGACTGACCTGCCGATTCGGGTAGACCACCGTCGGGAACGAGCCATCAGGGTAGCGCCAGCGCGCGACGAACTGCATCGCCCGCCAGGCGGCGTCGAGGAAGCGCTCGTCGTCGGTCCAACGGTACCCGCGAACCAGGGCCGGCACACAGCGGGCGATGTAGATCGGAAAGTACTTGTCGACCCGGCGCGCCCCGAGGCTATTCTGCGCGATCGCGCCGTCGAGATTTCCGGCCGTCCGCGCCTGGTGGGTCAGGAGACGATCGAGGGTGGGCAGCGCGTACTCTTCGACCGGGCCCGCGTCGCCGGAGATCTCGGCCAGGAGAAACAACGCCTCGCACGCCGTCGCCGCTTTGTTGGGGACGAACGATGACGTCGTCGGGCTGTCGCGAAACGCTCGCGCCTCGGCGTCCCAGAGTCGGCCGAGGTAGAAGCGACGCAGGTTGCGCTCGGCGGCGGCGGCGAAGTCCGGCCAATCCGACTGGCCGGCCGTCCGTAGCGCCAGCGCCAATCGCAACAACCCGACGTCGGCAGCCGCCTCGTGCGGAGTGCCGGCCGTCGCCGGATTGAGCTCGAATGCCGAGGCGGCAAAGTGGCCATCCGGAAGCTGGCCGGCCACCAGGTCGTCGCCGGCCCTTCGAGCTTTCACCAGCCAGCGCGCGTCGCCGACGCGCTCCCAGAGGCTCAGATAGCCGGCGATGATGCCCTCGTAGCGCCAGTCCAGCGCCGGACCGGTGAAAACGAGGCTCTGTTGCCACCAGTGGACAACCGGCCCGCCGTACCCGCCGGGACCGCGCATCGTCTCCAGCCAGGCGTCGAGCCCGGCGACCGTGGCGTCGATCCGGGTTGGAGCCATCACCGCGAGCGCCACGCCGCCCCCTTGCGGGCGATCAGGAGGCTAACCGTCGCCAGGCCTTCCCCGAGCCCGGTGACCCGGTAGCGTCGGCGCGCCGCGAAGTGAAGTCGGTCGCCCAGCGCGGGATGCCCGGCCCTCGCGCACTGCTGGCCGACCAGGCTCAAGGCGATGGCCATCGCCGAATGGATGCCGTGGCTTGCCTCGAGCCGGAAGCCGGCGCGACCGATCGCCCGTCGAACCCGCTCGACGCCGCCAATCTGAAGGCCAATCGCTGGCCGCGCCCAGGTGCGACGCTCCGGGATCAATCGGGCGAGTGGGCGTGACATGACGATCACGAGCAGTCCATTCTCCGGCAGCGCCGTTCCGAAAGTCTCGGCCTCCGCCTCCCAGCCGCTCGCGGCTGGCTCGACCCAGAGGACGGCGGCAGCGTCTCGCTTCGTGGCCCAGCGTGGAATCCGCTGGCGAACCTCGCCCAGCAGCTCGTCGGCTTGACAGAGCACGAAGGACGGGCCCGCGGCGCTCAGGAGCGAGGTCGCGGCATCGAGCGCGTAGCGATAGTCCAGGGGCATCAGATCCGAAACGGGAAGAGTGCCGATCATCGGGGACGTCACCTCACCGATCCAGCCGGCACCGAGATCGGGTCAGTCGACCGGTCCAGAACCCGCCGATAGATCGCCTCGAGCCGCGCCGTGATTCGGTCCCAGCCGTAGCGCTCGACCACCTTGGCCCGCCCGAGCGCCCCCATGCGGTGGCGGCGCTCGGGATCATCCAGCAGCGACTGGATCTTGTCGGCCAGGTCCCGTGCATCGCCCGGCGCGGCAAGGAGACCATCTTCGCCGTCGCTCACCACCGAGCGGACTCCCGGCAGGTTGCTAGCGATCACCGGTGTCTGGCAGGCCAGCGCTTCGAGCAAGGCGAGCCCGAACGCTTCGCCCCGCGTGGTCGAGGGAAGCACGAGCGCGTCGGCCAGGGCGTAGTGCGCCGGAAGCTCGGCCTCCGACACCCGCCCACGGAAGCTGACGCGATCGGCCAGGCCGAGGCGTACGGCAAGCTCTCGGTAATTCGGAAGCAGCTCGCCCTCGCCGACGACGAGCAACCGCGTGGTCAGGTCAGGAAGGCGGCCCAACGCGCTCAGTAAGACCGCGACCCCCTTGAAGTAGTGGGGGCGATCGAGGGCGCCGACGAAGAGGATCACCCGCTCGCCCGACCTGATGCCGCACCGGTCGCGCAAGTCGCCGACGTCGACGTCCGGGTGAAACCGCCGAGCATCGACCCCGTTCGGCAGCTCGTCGACGCGCACCGCGCCTCGCTCGATCAGCGGCCGCAGTCGAGAGGAGCGAGCATAGTCCAGTGACGTGGCGAGGACAACCCTGGCACGAGCGAGGATCCGCGTCCCCAGCAGGCGATGGTGGATCATCTCCGGATACCGGAGCGGACCGCGGAGCAACACGTCCTGATGGTACGTGACGACGTAGGGCACCCCGCTGACCAATGACGTGAGGAGCACCGGCTCGGCGCCGAAGTAGAACGGATAGTGCAGGTGAATCAGGTCGAAGCGGCCCATGCCGAGCAGTCCGGGCAGAACCGGCGCGTTGCCAACGCGGAACCAGACCGGTAGGCGCTGGACGTCGATTCGCTCCGGATCGGGATGGCCCACCCGAGGAACGTCGGCGGTGAAGACGGTGACGTCGTGGCCGGCCTCGACCAGCCCGCGCGCGTTGTGATAGCAGACCTGACCGGTCCCGGCCAGGTAGGGCGGGAACGTTGCCGTCACCAGGGCGATCCGCATGGTCCCTCCCCTACCAACGGACGAGCGCGAGCGTCAATCGCCAAAGGACGAGAAACGACGGATCGAATACTCGATGGGCGAGTCTGGCCTGGTGCCCTTTCCCAACTTGCTCGAAGGCGATCCGGTGGGCGCAGCGCGCGAGCAAGTCGCGATCGCGGATCCTCCGTCTGACGCGCGTCTCGCGGCGACTCGCCAGGATCTGCCACCAGTGCCGCGCCACCCAGAAGTACGCCCTCGGCTTGTTCAGGGCGTGCGGTCGGTCGCACAGCAGGACGAATCCCCAGGTCACCACCTCGGCCAGGATCAGCGCCGGGATGAGCGCCAGCAGCGTTGGCCAGCGAAGATTCTTGAGCAGCATCAGATAGCGATTGCGCTCTTCCAGGTACACCTTGTTCGCCCCGATCGCGAGAGCGTAATCGTGACCGACGACCGACCCGGGCGCGTAGAGGCAGGTATACCCGGCGAGGCGGGCGCGCCAGGACAGGTCGATGTCCTCCATGTAGAGGAAGAAGCGCTCGTCGAATCCGGCGATCTCACGAAAGGCGGTCTGGCGAATGGCGAAAGCCGCGCCCGAGACCGCGCCGACTTCTTCGATCTCGGGGAAATGGTCGCGATCGGCCTCGACCCCCCGACAGAGCGCCAGGCCGGTGAAATGGACCTCGGTTCCGCAGGCGTTCACTCGATCTGGCTGCCTGAGCAACAGGATCCTGGCCGTCGCGAGGCCGGCTTCGGGGTGGGCTTCGAGCGCCGCGACCAGTCCGGTGAGCCAACCGGGCTCGACGACGGTGTCCGGATTCAGAAACACCAGGTAATCGCCGTGGGCGATCCTCGCCCCGACGTTCGCGCCGTGGCCGAACCCCCGGTTGACCTGACTCCGGACCACGACGACGCTCGGAAAGGTCTGCTCGACGAAATCGGCGCCCCCATCGCTCGACGCGTTGTCCACCACGATGATCTCGTCAGGACAGGTGTCCTGGCTCAGGATCGAGCGCAGGCACCGTTCGAGGTGATCTCGGCCGTTGTAGGCGACGACGATCAGGCTCGCCAGCGCGGTCGAGGCCGCGTCGGAAGAAGTCTCTGCCCGCTCCACCAGCACGACGCGTCTCCCCTCTGGCGCCACCGCCCGGTCTCCGAGCATGAAGGCTACCACGCCGCGGACTGCCAACCAACCGCCAGGTGTTTGTCTTTGATCGATCGAACGGAGATCCGCTCACCCTGTTTTGCCGATCGAGCGTCGACGAATGACGACGGCCCGGGCAAGCGATTCGCGATTGACCGCGAGAGGGCGGCCCATTATCCTTCGGGAGGAACCACCGGATGAGGATGGCAGATGAGCGCGACTGTCACGACCGCGACGATCGCGACGGTCAGCGCGTCGGGCTCGACCACCCCACTTGCCCTGATCGCGGTCCTGGTGCTTCTGGCCCTGGTCGTCCAACGCGAAGCCGTGAGCGCCAGCTCCAGCCCTCGATCGAGGGCGTTCGGCCGCGCGCTGTCGGTGGCAATTGGGCCTTTGCTTCTGGGATTCGCCTTCATCGCCGCGGTTGACCTTGCCCAGCTTTTCCGCTGACCGATCGCCGCCTTACGGATAAACGAGCAGCGGGAGTAGCGGCAGCACGATCAGGAGCGTCAGGTTGGCGAGCCCGTGGGAGAGCGTCACCCCGAGCAATGAGCCGGTCTTCGCGACGACAAGGCCGAAGAACAGACCGACGCCGAGGACGAAGATCAGGTCGAGCGAGGAACGGTACCCCAGGTGGAACGCGGCGTAGATCAGCGCCGCGTAGACGACGCCAGGTCTCCCCATCACCTCGACCGCGGCACGCTGGATCAATCCTCGGAACAGCACTTCCTCCAGCAGGCCAGTGCTGACGACGACGATCAGGACCGGCGCCCAGAGTCGTTCCCAGGTCAAGCCGTCGACGACCGGCGCGGGCTGCAGGATCCAGTATTCGGCATAACCGAGCGCCGGACCGGTCGCGGCGACCAGGAGCTGTGCCAGGAACGGGAAGGCATCCCAGAGCGCGCGTCGCGCGGGGCTCGCCATCGCCCGCGACGGCGAGCCGATTGGATTCGGGGCCCGTAGCCCAACGTCCGACCACGAGTAGCCGAGCGCCGAAGCCAGCATCGCCGCGCCCACGAAGAGCGGCACGCTGACGATCAGGTACCAATCGACGACCGGGAAACCACCCAGCGGCAGCCCCAGACTGAGCAGGCGAATCAGCGGCGCGAGGGTCAGCGCCAGCAGGAGCCGGTGACCGGGTCGCCCCCAGATCAGCGCGCTGTGAAACACCAGCGCGATCAGGATGGCCCCCTCGAGAATGAGGCCGGCTGATGGATCGACCAGGGTGGTCATCGCCTCGGCGACGATCAGCGCGATCAGGTAGAGAGCGTAGATCCAGAAGCGGCGACCGATAGCGTCGATCCACGAGCCGTCCCGCGCGTTCCTCATCGCCCGGCACTGTCGGGTTCTACCACCGAGAGCCAGAGGCGCAGCGATCGGTCGGGTAGCGTGTCGCCCTCTCGATACAGTTGGAAGACCACCTCGACGTCGTCCCCCGCTATCCGGGGGGTAAAGCCAATCGGAAGCTCGCGGCGTGCGCCCGGCGCCAGCCGGACCGGCCCGACCCAGCCGGCTGGTTGGCCTCCGACGAGCACCTCGGCGCGATAGGTTGCCGGCGCGCCCTCGTGGTTGACGATACCAACCGTTACCGAGACCGGCTGCCCGGCCGTCGCCTGGCTCGGGTAATCTCGGGCGAGCCCGACCGGCCCCAGAACGTAGAACTCGCTGAGTCGCGGGCCCGACCCGGGCGCCAGCACCCCCAGCGCGAGCGAGGCGAGCGCCAGCGCCAGAACCGCGGCGAGCGCGCCGTGGATCACCAGGGCTTTTCGCCCCGGTCGGGTTTGCCAGATCCAGGTGCCCGGTGAGCTGGACATCTCGGGATGCTCCTCGAGCGCCAGCCGCCAGCGGCGGTACCCGGCGACGGCCGAGCCAATCACGACGAACAGGTCAAGGGCGACGAGGATCGGCCACGGGCGGACGCCACCGGGAAGGATATCCAGGAGGAGGGCGATCGGCGGAATGACCGCGAAGCTCAGCGCGAAGCTCGCGGCCGCCCGCTCCGTCCCATCCAGATCGCTCGGCCGCGGGAAGAGCGCCGCGACCAGGACGTAGCCCGGCGCGTAAAGCGCGTCGATCGATCCCAGGAGGAGACGTGCCGGCGCGAAGGTACCGGCCGAGCCACGAAAAGCGATAAAAACGGTGAGCCCAAGCGTGCCAAGCAGCGCCAGGCCAAGATCCAGCCAGTAGATCGAAACCGGCTCGATCGCGGATTCTCCCCCGATCAGCCGATGGAGCGTCGCCAACCGCTCTCCTCTTTCAGTGTGCTCAACGCGCCAGCGCGCGCCGACCGAGCACCTCGTGGTACACCGCGAGCGTTTCGCTGGCCGTCCGCTCCCAGGTGAACCGTTTGGCTCGCGCGAGTCCCCTCGCCCGTAGATTCTCGGCCAGGTCGCGATCGATCAGAACCCGGTGGATTGCCTCGGCGATCGCGTCGACGTCGAGCGGGTCGAC
>JBOGTX010000074.1:0-2230 GCA_050695695.1 Chloroflexota bacterium | reverse complement strand
CCCTTCCAGGTCGCCGACGACGTAACCAGTCTCGCCGTGGATGACCACCTCGGGTGCCGAGCCCCGGTTGAAGACGATCACCGGTGTCCAGCAGGCCATCGCCTCGACCATCACCAGACCGAAGGGCTCGGACCAGGTGATCGGGTTGAGCAGGCCGGCGGCGCTGGCGAGGAGGGTGCGCTTCCGTTGGGCATCCGCCTCGCCGATGAAGGAGATGAGGCCCCCGTCGATCCTTGGCTTGATCGAGCGGCTGAAGTACGTTCGGTCGACGCGATCGACCTTGCCGGCGACGATCAGACGTCGCCCCAGGCGTCGCGCGACATCGATGGCGTGATGGACTCCCTTCTCCGGGCTGATCCGACCGAGGAAGAGGAGGTAGTCGTCTTTCTTCGCGCGGAAAGGGAAGCACGCGACGTCGACCCCGTTATGGATAGCGCCGACGTAGCCGCGTTCGGGCAGACCCTGCTTCGCCGCGCGGCTGATCGTGTTGTAGAAACCGTCGTAATGCCGCCAGGCGAGCTCGCTCCCCGCCGGTAGCGGGCCGTGAAGCGTCGTGAGCATCGGGGTTGGCAACAGTTCCGCGAGGAACATCGGCAGGAGGCCCGCGTGGTTGTGAATGACGTCGAAGCTTTTCGCCTCACGCGCACAGTCTAGGACGCTCGCGCATTCGTAGACGAACGGGACGGCGACACTCGGATCCGTTCGCAGGCTGTGGGGATGCACCGCGTGCAAGGTCGCGGCGGTCTCGGAATCGCCCGATGCGAAAAGACTGACCTGGTGGCCGCGTTCGACGAGTCCGTTCGCTAATAGCCCCACCACGGCCTCGATCCACGGACGGTGTGCCTGGAGTATCAGCTACTTCGGCAGGGGAGCAAACGTACTTTGGATGGGCGAGCCGGGTACGCGGATCTCATCCGACCCGATGTGGCGGACACATCCCAATTGCTTGGCAGGGAAAACCATCCCACGGTCTTGGCCATTGCGCAGGGAGTGCCTTTACCTACTGTCCGGTTCAGTCGGCATCGCGATTGCGGGGGATTGGTCCGTGGTCGATGAAGCATTCTTGCTGGACGTGGCGCGGATGGGGCTCGAGCTCGCCGGTTTCATCGGACTGATGGCCGCGATGGTCAATCCCGTCCAGGGACTCGGCGATCTGCTGGGAACGTACCACCGGCGCATCCGCGACGCGGGGCAATCGCATCTGCTTTCCTCGCGTTGCCGCACCTGTTTACCCGCGCTGGTTGCCCACAAAACTGAACTTTTCAGCGCGATGCGCTGCCCGATTTCGGCTGGGATCACGACAAGCACGGACACCGTCTTTCTGCTCGAAAGCCTGCTACGGAGATACGTGTACGGGCGGCCACTGGAATTGAAGCGCGACCGAGAACTCTGTGCGGCGGTCGTATTTGTGCTCGACCTGCTGGTGGAGAACGGCTCGTCGCCTGAGTGCGCATTAGATCCTGACGATCTTCCGGATCGTCTCCAGGCTAACGTTCCACTCCGCGGCCAATTGGCGTAAACTCTTGGCTGGGTACCCCGCACGAATCCGCGGCCAATCGTTGGGCGAGATTCTCGGCCAGTGCTGGGCTGGCGCCTTTCGTCGCATGAGCATGCTGATGCCCTGCGTCAACGATCTGTACCGTCGTCACATACGTTTGGTTCGGCCTCGGACGGGACACGTCCTTTGGAGCCTCTGTTGAGTGAGAGGGGGTAAGCAATGCCCACGAGTACGAAGGTTGCTCGGATCTACGAGACGTACATCAAGTCGTTGCCCGTCCAGGAACGGCACGAGCTGCTAGCTCTGGTCGCTCGGGATCTGGTGGACCAGGGTGCCCAGGCGGCCGAGCAGTCAAAGCACAGTATCCTGGAGCTGCACGGTCTCGGCAAGGAGATCTGGGAGGGGATCGACGCTCAGGAATTCGTGAATCACCTGCGCGATGAGTGGGAGCGGCCGGCGTGAGGTCGGTCGGGATGCGCTCTCGGACGTCAGGCTGCTCGGGATCGATAACGCGCCCCTCACGTATCTCATCGAGGCGAACCCATGTTACGATTCAGCCGTTCAGGGGGTCTTTGGGCAAATTGCCCGAGGCAACCTGATCGGGCTTACCTGGACCATCACTCTCGGGGGGCCCCGGTGCAGCTCGTACACTCGCCAAGACCGCCAACCGCGGGAGCGCGATCGCGAGATCCTGCTCCATACAATGGGCGCGGAATCTTCGCGGCATAGGTC
>JBOGTX010000073.1:0-14927 GCA_050695695.1 Chloroflexota bacterium | reverse complement strand
TCTCCACGCATGACGGCGATTCTGACGCATGGTGTCGATGTTGACCACCTCCCAAAAAGCGCCCGGACCTGAACCTTGACTTCGCGGTGAATTATAGCTAACATTCGGACTTGATCCAGGCTAATGTACGAATATTTACCGGAATCTAGATGCTACTTAATGAAGTGGCGCTCCCGCTGCACTACCGCATCCGCGAGGCGCTGCGCGGGGAGATCGATCGAAGCGGAATGAAGCCGGGCGACCAGCTTCCCACCGAGACCGAGCTAATGGCGCGCTTTCAGGTCAGCCGCGCGACGATCCGGCGGGGGCTCGGCGACCTGTCCCGCGAAGGTCTCCTTTACCGGCGGGCGGGAAAAGGGACCTTCGTGGCGGAGCGTCGGATCGAGCTGGACCTCAATGGCCTGACCGGATTCGTCGAGGATATGCTGACCGTCGGGTTGAAGGCTTCAGCGCGGGTGCTGGAGATCAAGCCGATCGTCGCGCCAGGCGAGGCCGCCGCGAAGCTCCGCCTCTCCGAAGGCGATCGAGTGGTGCGCATCCAGCGGGTGCGACTGGCCGACGAGCAACCGGTCTCGCTCGACATCACCTACTTGCCCGAGCGGATCGGGGCGCGGGTCGCGCAGGAAGACCTGCGGATTCATCCGATCTTCAGCTTGCTCGAGGGCCATTATGGCATCGCCCTGGGCGCGGCCGACTACCGGGTCGAGGCGGCGAGCGCCGACCGATTCGTCGCGCGCCATCTCGACGTCGCGACCGGCGCGCCGATCCTGTTGATCGAGCGGACCAGCTACGCGGTGGACGGTTTGCCGGTTGACTACGAAAAGCTGTACTACCGCGGTGACAAGCTGCGCTATCGCCTGACCCTGCGCCGGCAGAAGCCGGCTGCTGATCTACCGCCGGCTTCCAGTATCGACCGGCGGGGCGACCCGAGTTTCACACTCCCGATGGAGTATCCAGTGCAATAGGGTGATGGCCGGAGCGCGGCGGAAGCGCCAGGCGAATCCGCCAGCGCTCGGAGGTGAGGGACGTTGGACGACCCGTTTCCCAGCAGCGCGAGCGTCAACGAGGCCCTCCGTCGCGGGGGAAAGCGCGTATGGAGCCTTGGCAAAGTGTTTGGCGGCGAGGAGATTCTCTGCGCCGAGGCCGGAGGAGAGAAGCGGCCGGCCATCCTCGTCACCGCGGGAGCCCATAGCCCGGAGGCCGCGGGAGTCGTGGCCTCCCTGCGGATTCTCGACGAACTATCGACCAGCCACAAGGTCTACGTGATCCCGATGCGCGATCCCTTCGGCTTCAACTGCTTCGATCATTGCCTGAGCGCGCTGCTCGGTCGACCGGTCGTGGTGCGGAGCCATCAAGATGTCGTGGCCCGGCTGCGCCAGGATGCCGAGATTGTCTGGGACGGCGGCGAGCTCGTCGTCGGTCTGATCGGCGACGTCGGCATCGTGACGATGGACACCGCCGATGAGCCGATGGGGTACGAGGTGATCCTCCGCGCGCTGCACGCGGTTGCCAGGCAGCAGCCCGCCTTGACTGACGCCCTGCGCGGGAGGCGCTTTTTCGTTCCCTCGAGCACGCCGAAGACCGAAGGCGCCGGTCGGTTTGGGCGAACTTACACCGGCGTGGTCAGTCCGGAAGGGCAAATCCTGAGCCTGTCGCAATTCTTTGGGCGCGACGACGCGCCACCCGAGGTCGCTTATCTTGACGCCTTCGTTCGGGAAATGAAGCCCGGCCTCACCTTCGATTGCCACGAAGATTGCGGGGGTCCGGAGTTCTATCTGCCGGCGCGGCGGCACCAGGTCGAGCCCGAGCGCGCGGAACGGATCGTCCGGGCGATGTGGACGGCCGTCGAAGAAGCCGGTTATCCTCTGCTGGACTTCGATCGGCTCGTGGCGCGATACTCCCAGTACCTGCCCTACTGGCCGCGCTATCACCAGCCCAGCGGCCGGCCGGGCCTCTTCTGGACGGACGGTCTGAAGCGTGGGATCGGCTACATCCTGGCGGATTATGCTCTGCGCTTCGGGTTCTCGATGCCGATCGAGACCGGCGGCCAGGCGCCCCTCGCCCAACGCGTTGATTGCCACGTCCGCGCGGTCAGCGCGGGCGTCGCCGCGCTCGAAGGATCGTCGGACGCGGCATTCTGACGGACGTACAAGGAGAAAGACGTGTCTGTTTCCACCGCGACCCGCCGATGCTTCCTCGGATCGCTCGCGCTCGCCGTGGTCGCGACGCCGCTGGCCGCCTGTGGGCCATCGGCCACTGCCTCACCGACGGCCCAATCTGGGGCTGCGCCGGCTGCCCAGCCGACGACCGCGACCCAACCGGCGACCCAGGCTCAGCCGACCGTTCCACCCCAACCGACGACCGCGCCGGCCGCCGGGGCGAAAGTCCCGCTCAGTATCGCGGTTCGCTCCGACGCGCTCTTTACCTGGCAGACCGACGCCGCGAAGCAGTTCGAGCAGGACCACCCGAACGTCAGCCTGACGATTACCCAGGTGAACTATAACGATATGGCCAAGAAGCAGCTCGCGATGCTGGCCAGCGGGACCATGCCGGACGTCATTTTCAGCGGCGCCAAATGGTTCTCGTATTCCGCCGACAAGGGCGCCTTCCTGGCGATCGACGACCTGGTCAAATCGGGAAGTCTCGGTCTCGACGATTTCTTCAAGGACGCGGTCGCCTCCTGCAAGCTGGACGGCAAGCTCTACGGCCTTCCGTACACCTTGAACACCGGCAACACCAACATCATTTACTACAACAAAGACTTGCTGGCGGCCAAAAGCCTGAAGGAGCCGACCGACGACTGGACGATGGATCAGTTCGTCGGCCTGGCGACCAGCCTCACCGACGCGCCGAAGCACGTGTACGGAACCAGCCTCCTTCCCGATAGCTATTACGACCTGGATACCTGGGCGCGGAGCCTGGGCGGCGAGATCCTCTCCGCCGACGCCAAGCAGTTCACCCTGACCACGAATCCAGAAACGAAAGCTGCCGCGCGCTGGGTGACCGAGCTGCGAACCAAGCACCACGCCGCGGTCAGTCGCGCCGATTCCCAGGGAATCGGGTTCCCGGCCGGTCAGGTCGCGCTGTACTGCGACGCGACCTACGACGTTGGCGGCATCGGGAAGACGATCGGCAACCGGTTCAAGTGGGACGTCGTGCTGGCGCCGGTTGGACCGGGTGGCTTGCGCGGCTTCGAGATCTTCGTCTCGATGTTCTCGCTGTCCGCCAAGACCCAGCACCCGACCGAAGCGTTCGATCTGCTGAGCGCCGAGCTCTCGCCGAAGACCGCGCTGCACGCCTTCGTGGCCCAGGGGCTCCCACCGGCCCGTCCGTCGATCTGGCAATCGGCCGACGCGGCGAAGATCAGCCCGATCTTTGGCCGGGTTTCCAAATGGCTGGCCGACGGCAAGGATCAAGGCCCCTTCCCGATGCCGGATAACCTGCGCTTCTCTGAGCTTCAGGACAAGTTCCAGAACCTGATCGACCAGGTGTTCTACGGGGAGGTCGACTTCGATTCCGGCTTACAGAACGTCCAGGACGCGTGTCAGAAGATCGTGTCCTTACCCCGCGGTTAGGGGAACGAATCCCCTTGTGGCCGGTCGTTCTGCTGATTGCCGTGGCGTTGGCGGCAGCATTCGTTCTCGCCACCACCGGCTTCGGGTTCGGGCTGTTCAGCATTCCGTTCCTGATGGCTCTGGTCGATCCGCGCGAAGCCGTGGTCTTGAGCCTGCTCTTTTCGCTGATCATCACCAGCGCGATGCTCGCGCGCCGCGAGGTCCGTCAATCGATTCGCTTTTCCCTCGTGATTCCGCTGTTCGTCTGTAGCTTGCCCGGCCTGCCGATCGGAGCCTATCTGCTCCAGATCGTCGATGGCCGATTGCTGCGCGTCGGGACCTGCCTCCTGGTCGTCGCCGCGTCGGCGTTCCTGGTCGTTCGGGGCGGTGCCCGCCGCGAGAACGGCCGGCTTGCCGTGGCGGCGGTCGGCTTCACCAGCGGCCTGCTCGCGACCAGCACCAGCTTGAGCGGGACGCCGGTCGCGCTGTTTGCCACGACCGAACGCCTCTCGAAGCACGACTTCCGATCCAGCCTGGCCGCCTATAGCTGGCTGAATATCCTGCTCAGCCTGGCGACGCTGGGGGCCAGCGGCATGGTGCTGGACCAAACGCTGGTTCTGGCCGGGGTCGCGCTGCCCGCGCTGCTCGTCGGCTACTGGTGCGGGACTCGCTTTTTCGGGCGCCTGTCGCATTCGCGCTTCAGCCAATTGATCCCGCTCGTGACCGTCGTCGCGGGCGCGGTCGGCCTGGTCACGACATTCTGGTAGAAGGACGGTTCCAATCGTGCGGATTCAAGACGTCGTCGCTTACCCGCTGCGAATCCCCCATCCAGCCGGTGAGTTCGCCGGGGCGGCCGGCGTCGCCCGCCCGGCCGAGCTGGCCAATCTCCCGACGGATCGGTCGCCCGCTGGGCGCTACCATCGGGTGGGTGCGTATCCGACGGTGTTTTCGGACGCGATCGAGACCTGTCTGGTTCGGGTCACGACCGACGACGGCCAGTATGGCTGGGGAGAGGCCCAGGCGCCGATCGTGCCCGAGGTCGTGGGGATCCTGGTGGAGCGGCTGCTCGGTCCGGTCCTGATCGGTCGGGATCCGTTCGACCGCGACGTCCTCTGGCACGAAATGTTCGATACCACCCGGGTGCGCGGCCATGGCGCCGGCTTCCTTTTACAGGCGATCAGCGCTCTCGACATCGCCCTGTGGGATCTCGTCGGCAAAGCCACCGGCCAACCGGTCTACCAGCTTCTCGGCGGGCGCTACCGGGATCGAGTCGAGGTCTATCGGTCCGGATTGCCGGCGACGACGCTCGAAGGACGGGTGGACCTGGCGCGCGCCGCGGTGAAGGAGGGCTTTCGGGGAATCAAGGTGTTCCTTGGCCACGACCCCTCGACCGACCTCGACAACGTTCGCGCGCTTCGCCAGGCGATCGGTCCCCGGGTACGACTGATGGTCGATGGTCACTGGATGTACGACCGGCAAACCGCGCTGCGGCTGGGACGACTCTACGAGCGCGAGGACGTGTTCTGGCTGGAGGCGCCGCTGGATCCGGCCGACCTCCGTGGCCACGCCGAGCTGGCCCGGGCGCTCGATCTGCCGATCGCGCTCGGCGAGGTCGAGCAGACCCGAACCCAGTTCCTGGACCTGCTTCAAGCCGGAGCGGTCGACGTCATCCAGCCGGACGTTGGCCGGGCCGGCGGCCTGACCGAGTCGCGCAAGATCGCCGCGCTTGCCGAGACCTTCGGCGTCCCCTGCGCGCCCCATCACGGCGTCGGGGTCGGTCCGCTGATCGCGGCCGGCCTGCACCTCGCGGCGGCGATCCCCAACTTCCTGCTCGCCGAATACCAGCCCCAGATGCACCGGACGATGGCCACCCTGGTCGACGAGCCACCACGGCTCGAGGACGGCTTTCTTCGGGTTCCCGACCGGCCCGGCCTGGGTATCGACCTGGTAGATGTCGAGGAGGTCGAACGTTACGTCGATTGGGGCGAGCGCGCGTCGGGCGACCGGGACCGCCGACGTGAAGAATAGCGATCAGTGACCGGGCTCAAGGCACGCGCGATTGCCGACATCGCTGAATGCGACATCGGGATCGACGGGGTGAAGCGGCACAAGCCTACGGCGCCCTTCGCTCCGGTCTTTGATCGGCCACCTATGCCGCCATTCGCTTTGCCGCACGAATCGCTTCCTTCAGAACAACCGCGCGAATTTCCTCACGGAGACTGTTCATGGTGAATAAATCGACCCCACACCCCAGAATCTGCTCCCGGTACCGCTCGAGGTCGAAGAACTCGAAATAGCCAACCGGCCGATTGAACTCGACCAGGACGTCGACGTCGCTCTCCGGCCCGGCCTCATCTCGGGCAACCGAGCCAAAAACCGCGATCGAATCGACTCCAAGTTCCTCGATTGTCGATCGGTTTTCGGCCAGGATGTGCAACACGTCAGGTCGCCGCATCAGACCCCTCCCTCGTCGACCTACCACCTGGTAATTCTACACTCCGATGGCGATGGATTCATTGGGCCGCGGATGCTCGCGGTATATCGGGGTCTCGGCCCATCTTGACGGGTAGGCTGCCCCCGATCATACTTACACGCGGGCGCTCGGGCTGACGTCGCCATCAGTAAGAGCCGATGGGCCATTCCAGGCCCCTCGCGAAGAAGCACCGCGATGTTCAACGCCTTGATTCTTGAAAACTTCAAAGCATTTGGCGAGCGCCAGGTCATTCCCTTCGCGCCGATCACGCTGATCTTCGGCGCCATCAGCGCGGGGAAGAGCTCGATCCTCCGGGCGCTGCTCCTGTTGAAGCAGACCCTGGACGAAGGCGAGGATCGGGGAAGCGTTCTCTTGCCCTCCGGCACGCTGGCCGACCTTGGTAGCTTCCGCGATCTGGTCTTTCGCCATGACCTCGACGCCGTCTGCGAGATCTCCCCGCTGATCCAGGCTGATCGCGCGCTGGCCGCGAGCCTCTTCTGGGGCCACGGGGAGGCGCTTGAAGATCTGCCCGACCGCCTGGGCATCGGGATCCGGGCGCGCTCCGATCGCGGCTCCGGGAAGATCGTTCCCGCGTCGCTGCCAGTTTACCTCGACACGACGGAGCCAGCCTACCGCCTGGACCCGGTCGACTCCGCCCAGATCCTCGAGTACATGAAGAATGGTCTTTCCTTCGGGTATCCTTTGAACGTCCCCCGCGACGCCGACCTCCCGATCAAGGCTGGCCGATACGAGAACGATCTGGACTACGTAGGGCTCAGAGCAGCGGATAGCCCATCCTGGGTCGATCCCGTCGCGTACCAGGGTGCTCTTTTTGTTGCTCCGACCGCCTTTGCCGAAAGCCACCCATCCTGGCAGCAGGGCCTTGCTGAGATGAGGATGAAGGTCCAGGAGGAACTTCAACGGTGGCTGGGGATCGTCGGGAAGGAGTCGACGGGTCACGGGCTGAACCGTCCCGCTCCCACGGGTGAAAAATCGTCGTTGGACTTACTGGAGGAGGAGTCAACGGGGCCCGACCTGTCAGAGATGATACGAGACCTAGCCATTCGGTACTCCGACTACAATCAAGGCTCCTTCTTCGCTGACGTTCGCCTGCTCAACGACAGCTTTTGTTCGCTCCGCAGCTTCCTTCCCGACGAGATATTCGGTGACTACCACGATACCCGCGACCTAGCTCTGGGGCAGAGCTACAATCGGCTTGATGGGCTCGCTGAAATTCTCGTCCCGAATCTCCCGAAGCTGAGCATCGGGCTCGGCCGCCATCTGCGATGCCACCTGGACCGCCTGGTGTATCTCGGCCCACTCCGCGCCTCCCCGGAGCGGGATTATCTGGTGCGGGCGGGTCCGCCGCGCAGGATCGAGCCGACCGGGCGCCGATTTGCCGACCTCCTTGCCCGTCGCCCAGAGCTCGTCGAGCGGACCAACGAGGTGCTGGCGGCATTTGGAATCGGGTACCGGTTGCGGCTCAGCCCGGTGGCGGGCGCGGAGGGTGAGGAAGTTTCCACGCTGCGGCTCGTGGACGAGCGGACGGGCACCGTGGTCTCCGTGCGCGACGTCGGCTTCGGGGTCAGCCAGGTCTTGCCGATCATCGTGCAGAGCCTGTGGTCCGAGCGCAACGTCGTGCTCATCGAGCAACCCGAGACCCATCTGCACCCGCGGCTCCAGGCCGAGCTCGGCTCGCTCTTCGCCGACGCGGTTGCCGCGCCACGGGAGAACCAGTTCATCGTCGAGACCCACAGCGAGCACCTCGTCCTGCGACTCCAGCGGCTGGTCCGGCAAGGACGACTGAAGGCATCCGACATTTCCATCGTTTACGTCTCGCGCGGCGAACGGGGCTCGCAGTGCGTTCCCCTGCGGCTCGACGCCGAGGGCGACTTCGTCGACGCCTGGCCGGAGGGCTTCTTCGAAGAAGGTTATCGGGAGATTTTCGACCTGCCTGATCGAAGCGATGGTCCACTTCCCGACAGTCTACCGAGGGCCATCCACCGGCGATGACGGAAACCGATACTACTACGACGTGATTTTGCAGATCCTCGGGGACGCGGAGCGCGGCTGCGTCGTCTTGCTGGATCCCGATGGCGCCATCGATCGCGAGATCGAGCAGGCCATCGCAGCGTGGCCACCACGCCACAAGAAGCGGGTCCAGTTGCTCCGGGCCCAGCTCAAGAAGCGTCATCGGCTGATCACGCTCGCCTCGTCCGCTCGGGCGGCCGGTTGCCGTCGGTCAGGCTGCGCTGCCGCCGCAGGCGTCGCGGCGTGCTCCGCTGCCGAGACGCCGTGGGTCATCCTCCCCGACTCGTGCGCGGCCGGCGCCTCGTGCCTGACGCCCACGCGGCGGGTCCTGAGGATCGATGAGTACACCACTTCGGAGCTCGTCGAGAGGGTGCGTCGGTTGGACGTCCGTCACATCCCCGCGGAGACGCCGCTGGCTGCTTTTGAGACAGAAGTCATCCGGCCTCTGTTTCGCTACACCAAGCACGTCAAGGTGTTCGATCGCTGGATCGGGCGGAGCATGCTGGAGGCCAACCTGCGCGGCGACGAGCGCCCGAATTGGTTCCTTACCTCGCTGGCCTGGCTGTTCGACCAATTCGCCGTCTGGTCGGCGCCACGGGACGGCCGGCTCTTCGAGGTTACGACCGGCATCCGGATCGATTCTCCCCAGAGCCGCTCCGTGGGTATCCAGATATCCCGTCAATTCGCCGAGTGGGCCCGTGAATTGACGGCCCGCCACGGCCCCGATGGACCGGTGCT
Source organism: Chloroflexota bacterium (assembly GCA_050695695.1). Taxonomy (GTDB): domain Bacteria; phylum Chloroflexota; class UBA6077; order FW602-bin22; family CADDYW01; genus JAJPKB01. The sequence goes on along the minus strand of JBOGTX010000073.1, from coordinate 6,131 downwards.
CCAGCTCCGGGTCAAGGAGGAAGCGGCGGGGCGCGAGCTTCCCCACGATCGCTTCCTGATCACCGACCAGATTGCCCTGAACGTGACCGGGGGCTTCGACTTGCTCCGGGGCGCCAGAGGACGGCAATGGGTCCGAGAAGCGACCCTCAGTCAGGAGCGCGAGCCAGGGGCAATCGAGCTGGGATTCCGCGCCCGGCCGGATCTTCGGTGAAGATGGCCAACCACGACTGCCCGGAAGTCTTGATGTATCGCACCGACCTTTTTGGCGATCCAACCGAGCGGGAGAGAAAGGCGCGCCGACCGCGTGAGCCGACGCATTCCGGTGGGTCCGCACGGTCGCGGTCGGCAATCGCCCAGTTTCCGGTGCGAGTGGACGAGGAAACGCGCGGCGCGGGCACTTCTACCTCTACTGTCCGCAACACGGTCTTTGGCCGCGCGAAGTCGCCGGCGTCGACCCCGACGCGGACTCTGACTTCTTCACGCTGTATTGCCTCGAGCGGAACGTCACCGGGGATTACCCGCCGACCCTCCTGCTGTACGGTGATCAGAACACCGACGTACCCTACGCGCAGTCGGCATCGATGGCGCGGCGGCTCGGTGAGGCGGGCGTCGAGCACGAATTGATCACGATCGCAGAGGGTGGCCATGGCTTCGACCGTGACGTCGAACGCCAGGACGTCGCGCGAGCCGCGGACCGCGCGTTGGCATTCCTGGTCGAGCGCAGCAACTTATCGATCAGCCTGGGGCGCTAAACCCAGAAAATAGTTGGAGCCATGAACTGGTGTAAGCGAGACCGGCAAACGCTCCGCGGAGCACTACTGATAATCTTCGATCCACCGCGCCAGAGGAAATCGCCCGTGCAGCATATTACGCAAGCGGTAGTCAGCGTGGAGAAAAGGGATGCCACTCAACTCGGATAAGGCCAGGTACACGCCATCGTAGAAGGAGCACCCGAATCGATCAGCTACCGTCCAGGCGTGTAACAGGATCTCCGAGTTAGTAGTCGTGGGAACCTGTAGGCTGTAGAAGAGACTGAGGAGGGACCGCCCTTGTTCAGCAGTAATTCGGTCGCGGCGGACTGCTCGATGTAAGGCGTGCCCGATCTCGTAGTTGATGTGTTCGGGAGCTAAAAGGTGAACCCGGTCCTGCTGATACGCTTCCAGGACCAACGCCGCGTGCTCAGAGTGCGGCTCATCGGCCAGACGCAGCAACCATTTGGTTGCAACTGACGCATCAAGGATGTAACGCCGGACCTCAGCCATCATCCTCGGCATCGTCGTCGAGGAGTTCTTCTACCCTCAGGCCAATTGGCCCAATCTCATCTCGCAGCTTCCGGATCTTCTCTACCACCTGGCGTCGCCGTGCGATCTCGTCCCGCGTCGCTGGTGGCGTGGGTGGAAGGGCGACTTTGGGCAGGATCTTTTCCATCACGACCCTCCATAGCTGTTATTGTATCAGACCCCTTTCCGGAAGAAGCCTCCCCCCAGTCACACCATCAACAATAAGGCTAAGCCCTGGAGCGCCCGCCCTCGACACTGAACCTGGTCCGGGCGCTCAGTCGCGCTTGAAAATGCGCAACACCAGCCAGATCGAGAAGACGAGCGAGCTAGCGATCGCGGCGACGACGTAGAAGGCGGTCATCAAGGGGGGCTGGCCAATCATGACCAGATGGGCGAGGGTGCCGTTCAACCAGCCAGCCTGCGCGCCAACCCGCAGATAGAGCATGCCGAGGGCGACCAGCGCGCAGAAGAACGAGCCCACCGGCAACACCAGATCCTCGAAGTCCCATTCGAAGTCCGGTGGTCGCCGCCCCTTTTTGAGCGCCCGGCCACAGTCGATGCAGCGCTCGACGCTCTCGGCGTATTCGTGGTGGCACTTCGGGCAGTAACTCACGGCAGCGCTTCTTTCATAGCTCGACCAGCTCGCGATGGACTCCGAAGACCGCGCGGAGCGCGTCGGAGATCTCGCCAAGGGTGCAATGGTGCTCCAGACACCCGATGATCGGCTCCAACAGGTTCTCCGTGCCGCGCGCGGCCGATTCGAGATCCCGCAGGGCGGCCCGCGCCGCGTCCTGGTCGCGGCGTCGCTTCAGGTCGCTCAGCCGCTCGACCTGGGTCCGCGCGATCGCCGGATCGACCCGCAGGGTTTCGACCGGTTGGGCGTCCTCGCCGGCAAACCGATTCACCCCGACGACGACCTGCTCCTCGGACTCGACCTGACGCTGATATTGGTACGCGCTCTCGGCGATCGCCCGCTGCTGGTAGCCGACCTCAATCCCCTTGAGTGCCCCGCCGATCTGATCGATCTGGTCGAGGTAGCGTTGGGCCTCCTGCTCCATCCGATCGGTCAGGCTCTCGACGAAATAACTCCCCCCCAGGGGGTCCACCGTGTTGGTCACCCCGCTCTCGTAGGCGATGATCTGCTGGGTCCGCAACGCGATCCGCGCCGCCTGCTCGGTCGGCAACGCCAGCGCCTCGTCTAACGAGTTGGTGTGCAGGCTCTGACACCCCCCCAGCACCGCCGCCAACGCCTGCAAGGTCGTGCGCGCCACGTTGTTCACCGGCTGCTGGGCGGTCAGGGAGCAGCCCGCGGTCTGGGCGTGGAAGCGCAGCATCCGCGCCGGGGGGGTTTGGGCGTGGAAGCGATCCGCCATGATCCTGGCCCAGAGGCGACGCGCTGCCCGATACTTGGCGATCTCCTCGAAGAAGTCGTTGTGGGCGTTGAAGAAGAAGGAGAGATGGGGGGCGAAGCGATCGACGTCCAGGCCACGGGCGATCGCCTGCTCGACGTAGGTGATGCCGTCGGCCAGGGTGAAGGCGAGCTCCTGGACGGCGGTCGAGCCGGCCTCGCGGATGTGGTAGCCGCTGATCGAGATCGGATTCCACTTCGGCAGGTGTTGGGTGGCGTACTCGATCGTATCGGTCACCAGCCGCAGCGAGGGCGCCGGTGGATAGATGTAGGTGCCGCGCGCCATGTACTCTTTCAAGATGTCGTTCTGGACCGTTCCGGAGAGCGCCTCCAGCGGCACGCCCTGGCGCCGGGCGACCGCGACGTAGAGCGCGAGCAGGATCGGCGCGGTGGCGTTGATCGTCATCGAGGTGCTGACCCGATCGAGGGGGATTCCGTCGAGCAGGCGCGCCATGTCCTCGAGCGAGCTGATCGAGACGCCGACCTTGCCAACCTCGCCCTCCACCAGCGGGTGATCTGGATCGTACCCCAACTGGGTGGGCAGGTCGAAGGCGACCGAGAGGCCGGTCTGTCCCTGCTCCAGGAGATAGCGGAACCGGCGATTCGACTCCTCGGCGGTCGCGTAGCCGGCGTACTGGCGCATGGTCCAGAACCGCCCGCGATACATCGTCGGCTGGACGCCGCGAGTGAACGGGTCCTGACCGGGAAAGCCCAGCTTGCTCAGGTAGGCCGGTTCCTGGCTCGAAGGATCGTAGAGCGGGTCAACCGAGAGCCCCGACAAGGTGGAGAAATCCGTCCGGCGCTCCGGAACCCGCGCGCGGGCGGGCCCGAGCACCTTGTCTTCCCATTGCCGTCGCGCCTTCGCGATGCCGTCGATCTCGGCCGGATCCGCGCCACTGTCAACGTTTGGTGCGCTCATGGCGTGTTACTCGATGACCACCAGCGTGCGGCCCTGCTCGACCGTTTGGCCGGGCTGGACCTCGACCGATTTGACCCGGCCGGCGCGCGGGGTCTTGATCTCGTTCTCCATCTTCATCGCGGATAGGATGACGACCCCCTGGCCCTTCTTGACGTCCTGCCCGGGGGTCACTTCGACCGAGATCACCGCGCCCGGCATGGGGGCTTTGATCGCCAGGAGGCCGGTCTCGACCTGGGTCTTGCGCTGGATATTGGCCAGGCGACGGGCCCATTCGTCCTGGACCTTGAGGTGGAACAGCTCGCCGCCGATCAGGACGTCGAAAACGTCGCCGTTCTGTTCGACGAAGAGCTCGAACGACCGGTTGTCGATCAGCAGCGAATAGAGCGATGGCTCGGTGACCTGCCGCAGGTCGACGGTGAGCACGTCGTCGCCGACGCGGACCAACAACTGCTCGCCCTCCTCCTGGAAGTCGAGCTCGATCGTCCGGTCCTCGACGTCGACGTAGTATTTCATGGCTCAATTATCCCATGGTCTGAACGGGAGTCAAATTACAGTCGGAGGGCCGCGCGGCGCGCGGCGGTTTTCCAGGGACTTTCGTCGGCGCGTCGCTCGTCGTCCACCCGGCGCGACTTCACCTGCTTCAATTGATGGGCGACCGCCGCGGCGGCGACCGCCGCGAGCTGGGCCCGCTCGCCGGTTTCGTCAGGAGCGGTGATGTTGAACGTTTCGAGGAACGCGTTGTCGAACCGTCCCCCGATGAACGACGGCGACTCCATCAGGCGCAGGTGAAAGGGGATGTTGGTGCGAATGCCGAGGAGCTTGAACTCGCTCAGGGCGCGACGCATGCGCAGAATTGCCTGGCCGCGGGTCTCACCCCAGACGATCAGCTTGGCGACCAGCGGATCGTAGTACAGCGACACCTCGAAGCCATCGTAGACGCCGCTGTCGACCCGGACGCCCGGCCCGCTCGGCTCGTAGACGTTGTTGATCCGTCCGATCGAGGGCAGGAAGTCGTTGTAGGGATCCTCGGCCGAGATCCGGCATTCGATCGCGGCGCCGTTCAACGCGATGTCGCGCTGGCGCAGCCGCAGGCGGCGGCCACTCGCCACCCGCATCTGCTCGACGACGAGGTCGACCCCGGTCACCGCCTCGGTGATCGGGTGCTCGACCTGGAGGCGGGTGTTCATCTCGAGAAAATAGAACTTCTTGTCGCGGTCGAGCAAAAACTCCACGGTACCGGCGTTCTCGTAATTTACCACCTGCGCCGCCCGGACCGCGACCTCGCCCATGCGCTGACGAAGGTCGTCGTCGACCACGGTCGAGGGGGCTTCCTCGATCAGCTTCTGGCGGCGCCGCTGAATCGAGCACTCGCGCTCGCCAAGGTGGATGACGTTGCCGTAGCGGTCGGCCAGGATCTGAATCTCGACGTGACGCACGCCTTCGAGCAGCTTCTCGACGTAGAGGGTGTCGTCGCCAAACGCTGACTTCGCCTCGCTGGCGGCCATGCGAAAGGCAGTGGGAAGCTCGTCGACGTCGCGGACCGTCCGCATTCCCTTGCCACCACCGCCGGCCGCGGCTTTCAAGAGCACCGGGTAGCCGACTCGCTCGGCGACGGCGCGCGCCTCGTCGACCGTTGGGACCGGCCCGTCGCTGCCCGGCGCCACCGGCACCCCGGCCGCCTGGACCAGGCGCCGCGCGGCGATCTTGTCACCCATCGCCGCGATGCTCTCTGGCCGTGGGCCGATGAAGACGAGATCATTGTCGAGACACGCCTGGGCGAAATGCTCGTTCTCGGAAAGGAAGCCGTAACCGGGGTGGATCGCCTCGGCTCGGCTGTCTCGCGCGACCTGGACGATCTTGTCGATCGAGAGGTAGCTCTCGCGCGCCGGGGGTGGACCGATGCAGTATGCCTCGTCGGCGTAGCGGACGTGCAGCGCGTGGCGGTCGGCCTCGGAGTACACCGCGACGGTTCGCAGGCCGAGCTCGGCGCAGGCCCGCAGCACCCGAACCGCGATCTCGCCGCGGTTCGCGACCCGCACCTTCCGGAAGGTCGTGAGGATGTTCTGGCTCACAGCGGCATGTTCGCGTGTTTCTTGGGCGGATTGGTGTCGCGCTTGTTCTTGAGCAGCTCGAGGCCGGCGATGATCCGCGGGCGCGTCTCGCGCGGCTCGATCACGTCGTCGATGAACCCGCGCGACGCCGCGATGTACGGGTTCGCGAACCGCTGGCGGTACTCGGCGATCAGTCGCTGCCGAGTCGCCTCCGGATCGGGTGACTGCTGGATCTCGCGCTTCATCACCACGTCGACCGCGCCGGGGCCGTCCATCACCGCGATCTCGGCGGTGGGCCAGGCGTAGACCAGGTCGCCGCGAATGTGCTTGCTGTTCATCACGCAGTAGGCGCCGCCGTACGCCTTGCGGGTGATGACGGTGACCTTCGGCACGGTCGCCTCTGCGTAGGCGTAGAGCAACTTTGCGCCGTGGCGGATGATGCCGCCGTGTTCCTGGTCGACACCTGGCAGGAA
>JBOGTX010000072.1:0-2915 GCA_050695695.1 Chloroflexota bacterium | reverse complement strand
GCCTTGGGCCGGACGCGACCCTGGCCGGTGGCTACGACTGGGGGCTGGCGGTCGTGTCGTCGCTGTTCGTCCAGGTGCCGCCGCCCAACGCTAGCTCGAACGCGCCTTACCTGACCTCGGCGGCGCTGGGCGACCCGGTCAACACGCTGACCGGCAATTACAGCGAGACGACCGCCGATCTGGTGATTCCCGGACTGGGACCGAGCCTCGACTTCACCCGAACCTACAACAGCGATGATCCCCGCCTCGGACCGTTTGGTCAGAACTGGACCGATAGCTACAACGTCCGGCTCGACGACCCTGGAACCGGCGCGATCGACGTGGTCCTGGTGGGCCCGGAGGGCCGACGTGACTACTACCGCCGGACCTCTGGACAGACGTTCGCAGCGCCTCCGGGCGTCTACACGACCCTCACCCAGAACCCGAACGACGGAACCTACCTGGCGACCCTCCCGGACCAGACCACCTGGACGTTCGATCAGGATGGCCGGCTCACCAGGATCACCGATCGCTTCGGCAACCATTCCGATCTGACCTACGACAACCAGAACGCCCGGCATCTCGTCAGCATCTCCGATCCGGCCGGCCGAGGATTGGTGACGCTCGCCTACGACCCGACGACCGGCTACCTGGCCTCGGTGAGTGACTGGACCGGGCGGACCATCCAGTACCAGTACGATTCGAACGATCCGCAGCGGCGCTTCGTCGAGGTGATCGATCCGACGAACGCGCCGACAACCATTGGCTACGTCGGCTCGTCGAGCCTGCTGGCGACGATCGAAGACGCGGACGGGCACACTGCCGTGACCAACGCGTACGACACCAAGCAACGCGTCACGACGCAGACCGACGGCCTCGGCAAGCAAACGACCTTCAGCTACGTCACCAACGGCGACGGGACCCAGACGACCACGGTCACCTACCCGACAACGTCCTTCGACGGGACCAGCCCGACGATCGCCGACACCTATGACTCGTTGGGGCGTCTGTCCCAACGGGTCTCGGTGCCGAGCGCGACCGAGACGGATGCCGAGAAGTTCGGCTACGACGCTAACTCCGACCTGACCTCAGTCGTCGACGCCCGGGGCAACCCGACGACCTACTGCTACGACGTGGATGACACCGGCGCGGCGATCACGCCTCCGCACGGGAATCTGACCCGGATCATCGCCCCGCCGGCGACGACCGGTGGCACTCCCCTGGTGACGCTCTACAAGTACGACGCCAGGAACAACCTCCTCGAGACGGTCCCCCCCAAGGGCGTGGGCAACGGCGCCGGTGTCACCTGCTCGACCAACCTCAGCGGCAATCTCACTACGACCTACGCCACCGACCAGACCTTCGACGCGGCGAACGAGCTGACTTCGGTCAAGCAGTCGTCTACCGATCCCGATATCCGGGCCGTGCTGACGCCGACCACGAGCTATTACTACGATGACGACGCGAACAACCCCGGCTGGGTCACCCGAATCGTCTCACCTCTGAACAACACGACGACGCTCAGCTACTTCGACAGCGGCGCCGAGAAGGGGATGCTCCAGAGCCTGACGGATCCGGACCAGGACAAAACGACCGACACCTACGACGCGGTCGGGCGCAAGCTGACGATGGTCGACCCCAACGGCAACGTGGCGGGCGGGACGCCCTCCGCCCACACCTGGAGCTATGCCTATGACAACGACAATCGCGTGCTGAGCGTTCAGGCCCCATCGCCCGCCACCGGTGGCTCGCCGCTGACGACAACCTATTCGTACGATCCGGTCGGCAATCGCACCGTGGTGATCGATGCCAACGGCCAGGTTACCAAGTACGCCTACGATCCGCGGAACGATCTTTCGGAGGTCGAGCAGAGCCCGGCTGCCTGGACCGACCCCAACGCCACCCCGAACCCCAAGTTCGCGACGACCTATTCGTACGACAACCTCGGCAATCTCAGCCGGGTCACTCGCGATCAGGGCGACAGCGCCAACGAGCGGGCCACCGACTATACCTACGACGGCCTGAATCGGCCGCGCACCGAAACCCAGTATCCCAATTGGCCGACGACCTCACCCACCGTAGTCACGTCTTATACCTACGATGGCAACGGCAACCGGCTCACCCTGAAGGATCCGCTCGGTCAGACCACCAGCTACGGCTACGACCCGCTCAACCGATTAACGTCGATCTCCTACAGTGATGGGGTGACCCCTAACGTCGCGTATAGCTACGATGCGAACGGGAATCGCACCGCGATGACCGACGGGACCGGCACGACGACCTACACCTATGACGAAATGGATCGCCCGGAAGGCGTGGCCAGCCCGGCCTACGCGGCGGTCGGCTACCGCTACGACCTGAACAGCAACCGGACGAAGATCATCTATCCGGACGCCACCACCGTCACCTACGGCTTCGACGGCGCCGACCGCCTCCAGTCCCTCGTGGACTGGGCGAGTCGGACGACAAGCTATCAGTACTTCCCGGACGGCAACCTCCAGACGGTGACGAACGTCGATGGGACCACGGCGAGCTATTCGTACGACAACGCCCAACGCCTGACCCAGGTGTTCAACCAGAACGGCACCACCGCCCTCGACCAACACAGCTACACGTTGGACAACCTCGGGAACCGGACCGCCCTGAGCGAGTACCTCGACCGGCTCGGGGCGGGGCCGTTCACCAACAACGTCACCGACGGCTACGACCCGCTCGACCGTCTGACGAGCGTGACCCAGTCGATCCGCCAGTTCGAGGCCATGGGCCAGGTGGGGGTCGCGCCAACCGTGGGGACCAGCGCCGGGGGCACCGCCGAGGCGGTCCCCTCCACTACGACCTTCAGCGGGACGGTGAGCCAGCTCAGCGTCTACCTGGATCCGAGCAACACCGCGACCTCCCTGATCGTCGGGCTGTACACCAACGCGGGCAGCGGGGAC
>JBOGTX010000071.1:0-2424 GCA_050695695.1 Chloroflexota bacterium | reverse complement strand
GCCTTGCGTTGACCGCCAGAGACGCGCCTTGATCGATTCCCTCGACCCTGATAGGATTCGCTCACGCGGAAGGTCGCTCGAACGGGCGGCCAGCGTGACGTTCCAGGGCGTCGAGGTGGCGGTTGGGAGATCGGGGTTGGCCACGGCAGCGCGCCCTGCGCTGGCTCCTCGTGACGTTCTTTCTGATCGTCCAGGCGGTGCCGAGCAGCGCATCCCAGGCCGCGGGCCCGGAGATCACGCGGAACGCCGACCTGGGGGTCGATTTCGTCAGCGCGCCCGGAAGCCCCCCGCTGGTGTCCGACCAGCGCTACAGCAATGCCCTCCAGACCGGCGCCGGCTGGGACCGCTGGGTCATTTACTGGCAGAACGTCGAAACCAGCCCGGGGCAGTACGATTGGTCCGGGGTCGATCCGGTGGTCGCGGGCGACGCCGCGCGGGGTCTCGCGGTCGACGCGGTGCTCCTCGGCACGCCTGGCTTCTACGCGACCAGCGCGTCCTCGGCGCTGAAGGGCCAGGCGGTCGACGCTCCCTACGGCGGGCTTCGCACCCTGACCTCGACCGCGACGACCCCTCCGCAGGGATTGAATGAGCCGACCTTCGCTGACAATACAGATCTTTGGACGCCGGGCAAGGCGATCAATCCGAAGAATCACTGGGCGATGTTCGTCAACGCCGCGGTCACGCGCTACCACGGTCAGATCCACGACTGGGAGATCTGGAACGAACCCGACTTCAGCCAGTTCTGGAGCGGCTCGGTCTCCGACTACCTGCGCTTGCTCAAGGTCGCCTACCTCGCGGCGCACGCCGCCGACGACTCCGCGACGATCCTGGTCGGCGGGATGATGTACTGGCAGTGGGCGAATGCCTATGGCGACCAGGCCTGGCTCAAACAGTTCCTCACCCTGGTGACCGCGGATCCGGACGCGCCCGCCAACGGTGACTACTTCGACGTCATTCCCTGGCACTGGTACAGTCGGTCGACCGACGTCTACACCAAGACGAAGTCGGCCGAGAGCGTGCTCGCCAGCTTCGGCATCTCCGACAAGGACGTCTGGGTCAACGAAACCAACGTCCCGGCCTGCGACGAACCCGCGATTCAATACGCCAACTGCAACGACTATCCGGGTGGCGTTAAACCGAACGGTAACTGGGCGGCCGGCTACGCGACGATCGAAGAGCAGGCGTCGTTCATCATTCAGGCGGTCGCCGAGGGGTTCGCGGCGGGAGCCACCCACGTCTTCGAGTTTCAATTGCAGGACGACGGCAACGCCGACGCCTATGGCCTGTTTCGGAACGACGGCTCGGCCCGCCCCGCCGACGCCGCCTACAAGCTCGCGGTCCAGAACGTCGAGGGGTTCGCTACGGTGCGGCGGTCCAGCGCGAACGGGGTCGAGGCGATCACCTTTGGCGTGCCGGGCCCGAGCCCACACCGCACTACCATCATCTGGAACGACACCGGCCAACCCACGAGCGCGACCGTCGTGGCGGCCGGCGTGGCGCCAAGTGGCGTCAGTCTCGTCCAGCAGGATGGAACCCAGCGGAGCATCGCGGCGTCCGCGTCGTACACCGTCGGGTTAGCCCCGGCCACCGATAACCGCAACTTCGACCAGCCCTGGCAGGCGAACGATTACATCATCGGCGGGCCAACGGTTTTTCTGGTCGAGAACCTTCCCTCGGATACGACGCCGCCGTCGTCACGCGCCTCGGCATCGGTGGGGGGAAGTCCGTCCAGCATCCAGGTAGCTTGGAGTGGAAGCGATCCCGGCGGCTGGGGCGTCTTCGATTACACGATCCAGGATCGCGACCTGACCTCGCACGGCTATTGGACGAACTGGCTGACCGACACCGCCAGCACCTCGGCCACCTTCACCGCGACGCCCGGGCACGAGTACCAGTTCCGAAGCCTGGCCCGCGACTGGGCCGGAAACGCGGAGTCGAAGTGTCCCGCGCAGTCCGACGCGACCGTCACCGCCGGAGGGGCGACTCAGGCGACCGCTCAGCCGCCGGGGTATCGGATTTTCCTACCGCTGGTCGCTCAATCCGGCGGAATTGGCTGCTGAGGCGGCCGCGGCGCGACGAGCGCGATCGCTCCCATCACGGCGCCCCGGTCATCCAGGGCGGCGGGCAGAATCGAAACCGCGCCCGGTGGAGAAGGCGCGCTGAAGGAACGGACCGCCTCCCGGAGCGGCTCGAACAACGCCGCGCCGGCCCGCGCCACCCCTCCGCCGATCACGACGACGTCGGGGTCCAGCAGGTTGATCGCGTTTGCCAGGCCGATCCCAAGGAGTCGGATCGCTGCCTCGAGCGTTCGCGCCGCCACCCCGTCGCCAGCGGCGGCACGCTGGAACACGTCGGCGGCGGACACCCGCGCCCCGGGCACTCCCGCTTTCTCGGCGTAGGCGCGCGCGATCGACGGCCCCGACG
>JBOGTX010000070.1:0-3600 GCA_050695695.1 Chloroflexota bacterium | reverse complement strand
GTCGGGGCCGGTGGCTTCGTCGGGGCGGCGGGCTGGGCGGGGGCCGCGGTCGGCGCTGGCGCGGCCGGCTGGGAGCACGCCGCGACGAGCATGCTTCCGACCGCGACGCTACTCGCGAGAAAGCGGCGCCGGGTGACCAATACGAGCCGGTGACTGTCGTGCGAATCCATCGTGATCCCTCCCCTTTGAACGCAACCCATCATATATCAATCCACGGGTCGGCAACCCGATTGACGGGTATCATATCGTTCGTGGCCGCGGCGGCAATCCCCGCTCGGACACGTTTTGGACAGATTTTTGACAAACTCGATCGGGATCGACTACCCTCAGGGTGCCGGGCCGTGGTGTTGGTCGGAGGAAAGGGCCATGGTGGACCGAGCGGTTCTGCTCGCGCACGCGCGTGATGCCCTGGAGAAGCTGTACCAGGAGTCGCTGCTCCAGATCCACCCCCTTGCCGAGCTCCTCCTGCCGGAGCTGCCGGTCGCCGGCCGGGGCTCCGCCCTCAAACAGGAGCTGCTCGGGGCCATGCGGCAGCTTCGCCCCGCGCACACCGCCGCCTATGAATCGCCGGCCTGGCGCCGCTACCGTTCGCTGTTTCAGCTCTACCTCGACGGCAAGAGCTTCGAGGAGATCGCCCGAGAACAGGGGATCAGCGACCGCCAGGCGCGCCGCGATCACCATCAGGCCATCGAGGAGCTCGGCGACTTCCTCTGGGCGCGCTACGGCCAGGTTGGCTCGGGAGCGCCCTGGCCGACGGTGCCGAAAGAACGGGTACCTGGCCATCCGCTCGATGACGACGACGCATCGCTCGAGGTCGAATTGCGCCGCATTGGCGCCGCTCCACCGGGTGGGCCGATCGACGTTGGCGACACCCTCAGGGGAGTCGTCGAAGTCGTGCGGACGATGGCCGATCGCCTGGGAATACGGCTCGACGTCGCCGTCGCGGACGGATTGCCGCCGGTCGTCGCCAACCCGACGGCGCTGCGGCAGGCCCTGCTCAGCGCGCTGAGCTTCGCGTTGGAGTCCACGCCGGGGGGAAGCGTCGTCGTCTCGGTCGCCGCCACGACGGACGGGATAGACCTCAGCATCCGGGCCACCGGCTGGCGGAAGCCCTCATCGCTGAACCAGGACGCGGCCGCCCGGATCGCGCTGAGCCAGCGCCTGCTCGAGCTGCAAGGCGGACGCCTGGACCTCTTCGAGGATGCGCGGCAGGACGCCGTCGTGCGTTTGAGCTTGCCGTCGGCCTGGGTGCCGACGGTGCTGATCGTGGACGATAATCCGGACGTCGTTCGCCTGTTTCAGCGCTACCTTCAGTCGGCCAGCTATCGCCTGGTCCAGGCGACGACCGCCGAGCAGGCGATCCAGCTCGCGCGCGAGACACCGCCCCGGCTGATCACCCTCGACCTGATGATGCCGCTGCGCGACGGCTGGGACCTCTTACAAACGTTCCGCCGCTGTCGGGTGACCCGAGAGACGCCGATCGTCGTCTGCTCCGTTATCCACGAGCGCAACCTCGCCCTGACCATGGGCGCCTCCTTCTTCCTGCCCAAGCCGGTCAGCCAGGCTTCCCTGCTCGAGGTGCTGGAGCAGTGCGGCCTGCGGGCGCTGGATCGACTCGAGGCTCGTCCGGACGCAGCGCATCAGCTCGCGCACCGAGAGCCCGCCCCGCTGCGTCACCCCGAAGAGCTCGGCGGTCACCGTCTCGTCGGCGAGACCGTGTCCGGTCACCAGGACGACCGGGACGTCCCGCAGCTCGGGCCGTTCCCGAATCCTCCGCAGTAGCTCATCCCCGCCCACATCGGGCATGACCAGGTCGAGCAGCACCGCGTCCGGTCGCTTCGTTTCCAGGAGCGCGAGCGCCTCCTGGCTGCTTCGGGCTTCCCAGACGACGTAGCGCCGGGACGTCAGGCGCACCAGTCGACTCAGGAGGCGGACCATCTCGGCGTCGTCGTCGACGATCAGGAGGTCGCGGACGTTGCGACCCAGGCGGCGCAGCGCGAGGCGGAGCTGCTCGCGCCCGACCGGCTTGGTCAGGCAGTCGGCAACGCCCAGCTCGCGCGCCGTGACCTTCCGCGTGCTCAAGGCGCAGACCATGACCGGCACCGTTGGGAAGACGTCGCCGATTCGGCGAACCGTCGCCCAGTCCGGTGGGCCGTTCGCGCCGACCGCGATGACGGCGTGGATCACGTTCTCGACCGCGACGCGCCGAGCGGTCTCGAGGCCCCGCGCCGCGAGCACGCGGCAGCCATCCAGGTGCCGCCCAAAGAGTCGCGCCGCGTCACCCTCCCGGTCGATCACGAGGACCGTCCGATCGCCATCATTCGCTTCCGCTGCCGGTCCCGCCCAGCGGTCGCCCTGGGCCAGCCCGGAGCCGGTGACCACGCTCGCACAGGTGGGAAGGCTGAAGAAGAACGTGCTTCCCTCGCCGGGGCGACTCTCGACCCAGATCGAGCCGCCGTGCAACTCGACGAAGCGCTTGCTTACCGCCAGGCCGAGCCCACTGCCCACGACCCGCCGCTCGCCCAGAACGTGGACCTGGCGAAACTCTTCGAAGACGGCCGGCAAGCTCTCCGGCGCGATCCCGATACCGGAGTCGGCGACGGCGACGATCACGTCGGAGCCCTCGGCCCAGGCGCGAACGACGACGCCACCCAGGTTGGTAAAGCGCGCGGCATTGTTCAGGAGATTGATCAGGACTTGCCGTACCCGGATGCGATCCGCGAAGACCGCGGGCAAGTCGAGCGGTACCTGGAGATCCAGGGAGAGGCCCTTGGCGCTGAAGAGTCGAGCGATCGTCGTGACCGCCTCGTCGACGACCGGCGGCAGGCGCAACTGCTCTTTCTGGAGCCCCATGCGGTCGGCGTCGATCTGGCTGAGGTCCAGCACGTCGTCGACCAGATTCGAGAGGTGACAGGCATTGCGGTAGATCGCTTCGACGTCGCCGCGGTAGGCGTCGGGCAGGGGATGCCCCTGGTAGGCCCGGGGGGCGGTCATCATCATCTCGCTAAAGCCGATGATCAAGTTCAGTGGCGTGCGGAGCTCGTGGCTGATCGCGGCCGCGAACTCAGCTTTGAGGCGTCGAGCCTGCTCTGCCGCCTGGCGTGCCCGCGCCAGCTCCACGTTCAGCTGCTCGAGGCGCAGGTAGGCGAGATTCAGGCTTTTGACGGTTCGTTCTAGCTGCCCCTGGTGATCGCGCAGCTCCTCGGTGATCTGCATCGAGCGCAGGTAGCTGTGCCAGGCCCAATCCAGCGCAGTGTGGGTCGGGTGGGAGAGCAGCCAGGAAATCAGCAGGCCGACCCAGCTCAAGAGCAGGGATCCGGTCGCCACGTCGCCGGCCAGGCCGCCGGGGCGCGCCTGATCGACCAGAATCACCGCGCTGGCCAGCGCCGCGCTTGCGACGGCCTGGCGCCAGCCAATCAGGACACCGGCCACGATGACGATCGGCGAGAACCAGAACGCCAGTAGCTCGGCCCGGAACGCCAGCAGCCCTACCGCGAGAACCACGGTGAGGGTCAGGACGAGGCTGCTGGCGGCCGGCGCGGCACCAAACCGGAGCGCCCAGTAGGCCAGGCCGGCCGCCACGATGATTGCCCACATGAA
>JBOGTX010000069.1:0-2659 GCA_050695695.1 Chloroflexota bacterium | reverse complement strand
GGTGGTCAACCACGAAGTGAGCGGGGAGATTCCGGCCAGCCCCGGCGAAGTTCGGTCTTTCCTGGTGAGCTACTATCCGGTGCGTGGTGTCGGCTCCGAGATCCAGGGGATCGGCAGCGTGATCGTGGACATCACCGCGCGCAAGCGCCTGGACGACGAACGCACCCAGCTCCTCGACCGGGCGCGGGATGCCGAGGCCCGCTATCGAACGCTCTTCGAGAATCTCGCCGATCCGGTGTTCGTCGCCGACCTCGACGCCCGCCACGTCGACGCGAACCACGCCGCGACCGAGCTACTCGGCTATTCGCGCGAAGAGCTGCTCGGCAGGACGCTCGACGACGTCGTGGCCCCGGACTCGGGGTGGACGACGCGCGAGCGGGCGCGCCTGGCCAGCGCCGGACGATGGCGTGGCGACCTCGAGCTCCGCCATCGAAACGGCTCGCGGGTGCCGGTCGAGGCGCGATCCATGGCAGTCGCCCTGCCCGGCGGGACGATGTACGTCACCGTGGCGCGCGACCTGACCGAGCGGCGACGGGCCGAGGACGTACGCCTGCGCTTGACCCGCGAGGAGGCGATTCGCGCCACGGTGGAGCGCGAGCGCGCTCGACTCTGGACGATCCTCGACCACGCGCCGGCCGGCATCAGCTACCTGGATACCGCGACGCGGCAGATCCTCTCGAACAGCCGCGCGAAGGCCCTCTTCGCACTTCCCCCGATCGCCGAGATCACCCTGGAAATCTCGATCAGTCAGATCCGCGCGCCCGACGGCCGCCTGCTCAGTCGAGACGATCTTCCGAGCGAACGCGCCTTGCGCGGCGAGACCACGGCGGACCAGGAGCTCGTCATCCTTCACTCCGACGGACAACCGATTCCCATTCTGGTGAACGCCGCGCCGATCCTCGACGATACTGGCAAGATCGAGGGCGCGGTCGTCGTATTCCAGGACATCGCCAGCCTCAAGGACCTCGAACGGGTCCGCGAGGAGTTCCTGGGAGCGGTCGCTCACGAGCTACGCAGCCCGATCTCGGTGATCCGGGGCTACGCCCAGTTCGCCCTGCTCCGCGGGGTGGCCGAGGACAGCGCGCGCCAGGCATTCACCGCGATCATCCCACAGACCGATCGGATCGCGCGCACGATCGACGATCTCCTCCTCGTCCAGAACCTGCGGCCGGGTCCCCGAGGCTTGACGACCGAGCGTGTCGATCTGAGCGCCGCGGCCAGGGTCGTCATCGATCGAGCGGCCAGGGAGCGTCCGAGCTACGTGTTCCGGTTGACGGATGGCGGAGCGATCGAGGTCGTCGGGGATCCGTCGCTGGTGGACTTGCTGCTGACTCGCCTGATCGAGAACGCTCTGCGCTACTCGCCCCGGGAAAGCCCGATCGAGATCGGCACGCGGCGGGACGGAAGCGACGCCCTGGTGTCGATCCAGGACCACGGAGTGGGAATTCCGCTCGATCGTCAGACGCACGTTTTCGCGCCCTTCTACGAGACGGTGCCGGCGGGCGCGTCAGGCTACGTCGGGGTGGTCAGCCTCGATCTCTACCTGAGCAAACAGATCGTCGAGGCCCACGGCGGTCGCATCTGGTTCACGAGCCGGCCCGAGCAAGGCTCGACCTTCTTTTTCACCCTCCCCCTGGCCGTCACCGAAGGCCCACCAGCGGACCCCGCGAGCGCTGCCGTCTGACCACGGATCGGGAACACATCGTCACCGGGAAGGGTCGGCGGGCGCGGTCGCTCGCGTCAGGCTCGCCCGGCGCCGCGCCAGGAGCCACGGTGGTGACATTCCGTCCAGGCGCAAGAAAGCCTGCCGGCCTGGTATTCGGCGCCGCGGCGCGGCCGCGCGGCGTTTGGCCAGGGCTGACCGTAATGCCACCAGGCCGTCGATCCGCCCGGCGAGACCGGCCAGGCGATCCCCGAGCGGGCGGTCGGCTCCGCCCCGCGCTAGCGTGACGACGAGCAGCCCGGCCAGATCGTAGAGCACGATGAGCGGAAGATAGAACCAGATGGCCGGCGACGGGTAGTTCTTCGCGATCGCCCAGACCTTGTTTCGACCGAGCTGGTACCGCTTGAACCGGGAATCGCGCCCGGCGGTGGCCGAATGACGGTGAAGGGCGCGGGCCCGCGGGGCGAAGACGCACCGCCAACCGGCGAGCTGAGCCCGCCAGGCCAGGTCGACGTCTTCCAGGTAGCAGAAAAAGTCTTCGTCGAAGGCACCCACGTCGTCGATCAGGCGCCGGGCGTAGAGCGCGCCCGCCGCGCACGGGCCAAAGACGTCGCGACTGGGCTCCGTGGGATCATCCGGCGCGCCGGCGCCGCGATCCCAGGCAATGCCGGCCCGATCGACGGTGAGGCCGGCCGCGTCGACGGTGCCGGGCGCGTGCGCGAGGAGCAGCTTCGAGGCGACCATGCCGATCGTCGGGTGGGTCTGGGCCGCCCGCACCAGCTCTTCGAGCCAGGTCGCCTCGGCGAAGGCGTCGTTGTTGATCGTCGCGATGTAATCCCCGGTCGCGGCCTGGATTCCCGCGTTGCACCCGCCGGCGAAGCCGTGGTTTCGCTCCAACGCGACGATCCGGGCCTCGGGGAATTCGCGGCCGACGAGATCGAGCGAGCCATCGGACGATCCGTTGTCGACCAGGACGGTCTCGCGATTGGGATAGGT
>JBOGTX010000068.1:0-1824 GCA_050695695.1 Chloroflexota bacterium | reverse complement strand
CGCGGGCTCTTATCCGATTCAGGGCGATTACCAGTCCTTCCAGATCGTCAACTGGGCGGCAAAGTTTTTCGTGGATAGCCTCCTGCTCGAAGAGAAGCTGAGGCGTCGATCAGACGCTGGGGAGTCGAACGGATCACTCAGCCCAGAATCAGGTCCTCGACCGGTTCCGCTTTCCGCTGACCATTCGAGTGATTGGCCTTTACCCTAGCTTTCCCCAACGGCAGGGGAAAAAGGAATCGAGATGAACCCGCTCAATCTCCTTTCGGTCGTGGCCCTCGTCCTGGTCGCGGTCCCGCTGGCTTATCTGGTCGTCCTCGCGCTGGCATCCGCGATTCCTTCGGCGAGCTCGCTGAGCGCTCGGCAACCGACCCACCGCTTTGTCATCGCGATCCCCGCTCACGACGAGGAGGATGTCATCGCGGCGACGGTCGGACGGCTCCGCCAGTTGGACTATCCGGGCGAGTTGTTCGCGGTGCACGTCGTGGCGGACCATTGTAGCGATCAGACGGCCGCGCTCGCCCATCAGGCCGGCGCGGTCGTCCACGAACGTCAAGACGGCCCTCGGTCCGGGAAAGGCGCGGCCCTCAGTTGGCTGCTATCCCGAGTTCTGGCCAGTGATTGCTGCGACGCCGTCGTTATCTTCGACGGCGATACGCGCGTCGATCCTCGGTTTCTCCGGGTGATGGACTCGCGGCTCGCGCTGGGCGACGATGCGGTCCAGGGCCAGCACATCATCAGTAACCCAGGGTCGGGTTGGTTCCCGGCGCTGACCTGGGCCATGTTCCTCGTGGATAACCGATTCGGGAACCTCGGACGCACCCGCCTCGGTCTCTCCTGCAAAAACATGGGCGACTCCATTTGTTTCCGCGCGGACGTGCTGCGGAAGGTCGGTTGGGGAGAAGGTCTCACCGAGGACTACCAGTTGCGACAACGCCTGCTGCTCGAAGGGATCCGGATTTCCTACGAGCCGCGCGCGATCGGCTACGGCGAGGCGGTCCTCACCTGGCGGCAAGCCCGTGCCCAACGCGCGCGCTGGCTGCGGGGCACGCACGACGCCAGCAGCCAGTTCGCGACCCGCCTCTTGCGGCAGGGAGTGATTCATCGCCAGGCCGCCCTGCTGGATGGCGCGGTTCAAGCGTACTTCCCGTCGTACTCGACGCTCACCGTCGTTTCGGCCACGCTGCTGGTCGCGCAGCTTCTGGCGAGCCAATTCGTGGCGTCGATCGCTCCTACCCTGCTCGGATCCTGGTGGGCGGTCGTGGTTATCCTTTTTCTGTATCCTCTCTTCGGGCTCGCCCTGGAAAGGGCCCCGCTTCGCGCCTATCTCGCGATCCTTTCAGGGCCGGTTTTCATTCTCTGGCGCTCCTGGCTCGCCTATCGATCACGGTTTACCGCCAGAAGCGTGATCTGGGTTCGGACGTCCCACGGTGACGCGGCCGCGAGACGATAGGATTTGTCGCCTTCGCGTTTTTGAGGAGATTTCTTGCGCATCCTTTTGATCACGCCCTACGTGCCGTCGCCGATTCGGGTTCGGCCGTACCACTTCGTTCGACAGCTCGCGCGCTCGCACGAGGTGGTGGTGCTGACCCTCTGGCAAAGCCAGCGCGAATACCGCGACCTGATCGCCCTGCGGGAGATCTGCCCGGCGGTCGGGGTTCGGCTGAGCCGGACGCGGGCGCTCGCGAACTGCCTCGGGGCGCTACCGGGACGGGTTCCGTTGCAGGGGGCGTTCGGACGGTCGCCGCGGCTCGCCGCGCTGATCGAGGCGGCGCTGGCCGGCACCGCGGATGGCGCCGATTCCTTGCCCCCTGAGCTGCGCGGCAC
>JBOGTX010000067.1:0-3376 GCA_050695695.1 Chloroflexota bacterium | reverse complement strand
CTGCTCGAGTACCCGCAGTACACCCGACCGGCCGATTTTCGGGGTTGGACGGTGCCGGAGGTGCTCCTGTCCGGAGATCACGAGGCCATTGCCCGGTGGCGCCGCGCGATGGCGCTGCGGCGAACCTACGAGCGCCGGCCGGATCTCCTGGATCGCGCGCCGCTGACGGCCCGCGACGCGGGCGTGCTTTCGTCGCTCGTCGATCCAGTGGACCGCGCCCGGTGAACCGAATGTATCCGCGCGTCGTATACTTGATTTGGAGATAGTGCGAGAGGTCGCTGCCGATGAGGCGCTCGGCGCTGCGCTGGCTGAGTAACGGGTTGATCGCGCTCGGGATCGCCATCCTGCTGGCGACCGGCGGGGTGTACGGCTACAGCACCTTCGAGCAGGCCCAGGCCGAGCGCCAGGCGGCGAGCCTCAAGCCGGCGATCCCGGATGCCTGGACGCCCGGCCCGGCGCCGACCGAGACATCGACGGCCGTCGCGGTTGCCGCGGTCGATTCGGGCGATCCACGTTCCGATACCTTCGTGCCCTACCCGCGGCGCGTCGAGGCGGGAGCGCCGTCGACCCCCACCGCGGTTCCGACACCGGCCCCGGCCGAGCGGATCGTCGCGCCGACGATCCACCTCGACGCCGTGGTGAAAGAAGCGCCGATCGTGAAAGGCGAATGGGAGATACCCAAGTTCGCCGCCGGGCATCTGGCGGGCACTGCCCAGCCGTTGCAGGGGAACAACGTCATCCTGGCTGGCCACGTCGAGAGTATCTCGAGCGGTGACGTCTTCGCGAACCTGGATCGATTGAAGACCGGCGACGTCATCCGACTGTACACCGCGGCCGCGGTGGTCTCCTACAAAGTCGAGCGCGTCGAGACGGTGTCGAACGACGACACGGCGGTCTTGCAGCCAACGCCTCGAGAAGTCCTGACGCTGATCACCTGCGCTGGCGCCTGGCTACCCCTGGAGCACGATTACACCCAGCGGACCGTGGTGATCGCCAGCCGGGCCGCCTGATTCCGGGCACCTCAATCAATTATAGGAGACAATGGTGGCTACAATCGCGAGTCGGAAGATCGTCAAGCTGCAGATCTGGGTCGAATACCTCTTCGGCGACGCCGACCGCAAAAAGGGCGCGCGGGTGAAGCGGCCCATCCATGGGGTCACCGACTTGCTCACGCTGCCGCGGAGCATCCCCGCCCAGTCGCCCGACCTGACCGACGGCGTGCCCCATAGCCTGTGCGTCGAAGCAACCTTCGAAGGCGGCCACACGACCTATTGCGAGATCGGACAGCTCGGCGGCGCCTTTGGCGGTCTGTCCCTCGTGCTCGACGAGATGCTCAGCAACCTCTGATCGCGACCGCGGTCTCGCCGCGTGTTATAATTCCGTTACACTTTTCCGCGATCCATTGCTGGCTCGCCGACGGACTTTCCGCCTCTTTCGTCCGGCGGTGGCCGGTGTGGGTGGGGCACTGGGATTCCAGCACGGTTCGCCTGGCTGGGCTGAACCTCGATCCTGGCCCCGTCCGTCGATTAATTCATGCACGCCAATGAAACGAGGACGTTTCCATGAAGAGTATCTGGCGGCGAATCCAGACGTTGCCTCGCCAGGTCTGGTTTGCCGCGGCGTTCGTGTTTTTCATCGCTTGCCTCGGCCTGGCGGTCCTCGTCAGTCGTGACGCGCCACCGGCGCCAGAGGCCATTCCGATCAGTCAGATGATGAATCTGGCCGATCAGCATCAGATCTCCCAGGTCTTGATCTCGAGCGACACGCTCTACGCGACCGGCACGAATGGCCAGCAATACCAGGCGACAAAAGAAGAACAGCAGACCGTGACCGAGCACCTCCGTCTCGACGGAGTAGTCGTGACCGTCGCCGATGGTAGCAGTCGCGCGCTCAGCCTCGGGTCGCTCGCCGCGTTTTTGCCACTGTTGTTCATCCTCGCGGTCATCTGGTTCATGATGCGGCGCGCGGGGCCGAACAACCAGGTGATGTCCTTTGGCCGGAGCGGCGCGCGCCGCTACGCTGGCGAAGGTGGACCGGTGACGTTCGCGGACGTGGCCGGGGTCGAGGAAGCCAAACTGGAGCTGGCCGAGATCGTTCAATTCCTGAAGTTTCCCGAGAAGTTCCGAATCATGGGCGCTCGGATTCCCAAGGGCGTCCTGCTGGTTGGCCCGCCGGGAACCGGCAAGACGCTGATCTCACGGGCGGTCGCCGGCGAGGCGGGCACGCCGTTCTTCAGCATTAGCGGCTCCGAATTCGTCGAGATGTTCGTGGGGGTCGGCGCATCCCGAGTCCGCGACCTCTTCCGTCAGGCGAAGCGACAGGCGCCGTGCATCGTCTTTATCGACGAGATCGACGCCGTGGGCCGACACCGAGGGAACAACGTCGGCGGCCACGACGAGCGCGAGCAGACCCTGAATCAGCTCCTGGTCGAGATGGATGGGTTCGATCTTAACACCAACGTGATCGTCATCGCGGCGACCAACCGTCCGGACGTGCTCGATCAGGCACTGCTTCGACCGGGTCGATTCGATCGACGGGTCATCCTGGATCCACCGGATATCGCCGGCCGTCGCGCGATTCTGGAAGTTCACGCGCGGAGCAAGCCGCTGGCGCCCGGGGTGGATCTTGCCTCGATTGCCCAGCAGACCTCGGGCTTTTCCGGCGCCGACCTCGCCAATCTGTTGAACGAGGCCGCGATCCTCGCCGCCCGTTCCGACAAGGCAGCGATCGGTCACGAGGAGGTCGAGGAAGGGATCATGCGGGTCGTGGCCGGCCCGGAACGGCGGAGTCGCATCGTCACCGAGTACGAGAAGTCGATCATCGCCTACCACGAGGTGGGGCACGCGCTGGTCATGAAGTCGCTCAAGCATTCGCATCCAGTGCAAAAGGTGTCGATCGTCTCGCGTGGGCAGGCGCTCGGCGTGACCGTTCAGGCGCCGAAGGAGGACTCTTACCTCACCAGCCGCGCTCAGTTGACGGCCCGGATGGCCTCGCTGCTGGGCGGACGCGCCGCGGAAGAGCTGATTTTCGGCGACGTGACGACCGGCGCGCGACAGGATCTCGAGGCGGTCGCCGACCTGGCGCGACGCATGGTCACTGAATTCGCCATGAGCGAGCTGGGCGTCATTGCGACGCCAACCCGCGATCATGGCAGCCTGAGCGGAGCGGTCGCGGCGGACGTCGATCGCGAGGCGATGCGCTTGATCGACGAAGCGTTCGCGATGTCGCGGGCGATCCTGGCCGAGCGCCGAGACAAGCTGGTCGAAGTCGCCGAACACCTGAAGGTCGTTGAGACGATCAATGGTCGGGAGCTCGATGACTTGTTAGGGCCGGAGTGGGTGTACTTCGGGTGATCGGAGGCGCCTCACCCCCTGCC
>JBOGTX010000066.1:0-6469 GCA_050695695.1 Chloroflexota bacterium | reverse complement strand
GACCAGGAGCGCGGCCGCCAGCGCGAGTCCATCCGCCGCGGCCACCACCTCGACGACCGCTCCGGCGACCGCGGCGGCCGCCGTTGCTCCGACCGCCGCGTCGGCGCCGACGACCGCGCTCTCTGGCGAGGCCTGGTACGGGGTCTCCGGTCCGTTCAGCGGCGCCAACGCCGAGTACGGGCGCATCTGGAAGCAGGCGATGGCGATGGCGCTCGACGAGATCAACGGCAGCGGCGGCGTGAAGGGCCGCAAGGCCCAGCTCGACGAGGAGGATACCCAGTCCGACCCGAAGCAATCGGTGCCGGTCGCTCAGAAGTTCGTCGAAGATTCGCGCATGCTGGCCGAGCTGGGCGACTTTTCCAGTCCGTCGTCGATGGCGGCCTCGCCGATTTACGAACGCGCCAGGATGGTCCAGTTCGGCTTCACGAACTCTCACCCGGATTTTACCAAGGGTGGCGAGTTCATGTTCAGCATCGTCCTCACCCAGGAGCAGGACGCGTCATTTCTGGCCCAGACCGCGTTCGATGGCCTCGGGAAGGTCCAGGCGGTGCTCTACCAGAACACCGATTGGGGCAAGACGACCCAGCAGATCTACGTGGACAAGATCAAGTCGCTCGGCGGCCAGATCGTTCACACCGACAACTATCTGACGACCGAGAAGGACTTCACCCCGATCCTCTCGAAGGTCCGGGACGCCAAGCCCGAAGTCCTGGCGCTGATCTCCTATTACAACGACGGGGCGCAGATCGTTCAGCAGGCGAAAAACATGGGGCTGAACGTGAAGATCGTGGCCAACGGGGCCTGCTATTCGCCCCAGTTCCTGAAGCTCGGCGGCGACGCGACCAACGGCGTTTTGATGACGACGGTCTTCTTCCCCGACAACCCTCGGCCGGAGGTCAAGAAGTTCGTCAGCGACTACACCACGCGCTTCAAAGAGACGCCGGACCAGTTCGCGGCGCTCTCCTACGACGCGGTCAAGATCATCACCTGGGCGACCGAGCAGGGCGGGTTCGATCGGGTGGCGATCCAGAAGGCGATGGCGACCGGGACGGAGATCCCGAGCGTGATCTACGGACCGTTCAAGTTCGGCGCCGATCGCCGCGTCGAGAACGCCAGGGCAGTTCCGATCCAGGTCAAGGACGGCCAGTTCGTGGCATACAAGCCCGCGGGTTAGCGCCCAATTGCTTGACGCGTTCATCGGCGGGCTGATCAACGGGAATACCTACGCGCTGATCGCGGTGGGTATCTCGCTGATCTTTGGCGTTGCCGACCTGATCAACTTTGCTCACGGGTCCGTCTTTGCCATCGGCGCCATGGTCGGCTGGTGGGTCGCCTTTACCCTCCACTGGCCGTTCGTGCCGACGCTGCTGGCGGTCATCGTGGTGACCGGCGTGCTCGGGCTGCTGATCGAGCGCCTCTGCATCCGTCCGTTGGCCAACGCGCCGCCGATCGCGCCGCTGCTCTCCACGGTCGCGGTCTCGTTCATCCTGGACTACTCGTCTCAGCTCATCTTCTCGCCCGAGACCAAACACTTTCCGACGCTGCTTCCGTCCTATGATCTCCAGGTTGGCGACATGCGCGTCGGAACGGTGGACCTGGCGATCTTCGCCGTCACGATCATCAGCGTCGTTGCGCTCTGGGCGTTCCTGAAGTATTCGCGGCTCGGGCTGGCGCTCCGGGCCACCGCCCAGGACCGCGATGCCGCCCAGCAGATGGGCGTGCAAGTCGGGGCGGTCCAGGGGCTATCCTTTGGGATCGCCTCGGCGCTGGCCGGGGTCGCCGGCCTGCTGGTCGGGATGTACTACGTGAACGTCGATCCGACGATTGGCTTCAACGCGATGCTCGAGGGGTTTTCCGCCGCCACGCTCGGCGGGCTGGGCAGCTTGCCGGGCGCGATCGTCGGCGGCTACCTGCTCGGGGTTGGCGAAAGCTTCGGCGTGACGTTCTTTGGCGGCAGCACCCGCCAGCTCATCGCATTCGCCGTGCTCGTCCTGTTCCTCTGGCTTCGCCCGACCGGGCTGTTCGGCTCATCGGGCGTCGCCCTGCGCGAGCCGTTGACCGGCACCTTCTTCGGCAGCGGCCACTTCGTCCGACTGAACCGCTGGGCCCTCGGCGCGATCGGACTCGTCTTGATCGTCGCGCTCCCGATTCTCGGCAGCCCCTACATCTTGCAAGTGGCGGCGATCGTGGTGATCTTTACGGTCCTCGCGTTGTCGATGACGCTGCTGGCCGGTACGGCCGGCCAGATCTCGCTGGGTCAGGCCGGGCTCTTCGCGATTGGCGCCTACGCGTCGGCGCTGCTGGTCAAGGTCGATGGCTGGTCGTTCTGGGTCGCGCTGCCGATGGCCGGCGTCCTGGCGGCGGTGATTGGCGCGGTGATCGTGGCGCCCTCGCTGCACCTGCGCGGCCACTACGTCGCGATCGTTACCCTTGGAATCGGCGCGATCGTGACCTCGCTCCTGCTCAATCTCGATTGGCTGACCAACGGGCCGCTTGGCGTGTCGAACATTCCGGCGCCGGTCATCCTCGGGTACGCCATCATCCAGCCGCGCGACTACTATCTTCTCTCGCTTGCCGTGCTCTTGATCTGCGCCGGCCTCACCGCGCTCCTCCAATCGTCGCACCTGGGGAGAATCTGGCGGAGCATTCGGGAGGACGAGATCGCCGCCCAGGCCTTCGGCGTTCAGCTTGCCAGCTACAAGGCCCTCGCGTTCGCGATTGGCGCGTTCATGGCCGGTCTTGGCGGCAGCCTGCTCGCCCACCAGTATACCTTCATCGACCCTACGATCTTCGACGTCACGATCTCGGTGCTCGCCCTCACCATCGTCGTGATGGGCGGAATGTCGAACATCGTCGGCGCGCTGGTTGGCGCGATCATCCTGGTCGGCGGCCCGGAGCTCTTCCGTCCCCTCCACGACGCGCGGATGCTGGGGTACGGGCTTCTCCTCCTGCTGCTGGTGCGCTTCCGTCCATTCGGCATCCTGGGAAGCCGATGAGTCAGCAAGCAGACCGACCGCTCCTCGAGGTCAAGGATCTGGTCCGATCGTTTGGTGGGGTTCGCGCGGTCGATGGCCTGTCCTTCGAGGTCCGGGCGGGCCAGACCGTTAGCATCATCGGGCCAAATGGCTCCGGGAAAACCACCGCCTTCAACCTGGTCAGTGGCTTGCTCCGACCAGACGCCGGTCAGATCGTCTTCGAGGGGCGACGGATCGACGGCTATTCACCGAATCGGATCGCCGAGCTGGGGATCGCGCGGACCTTCCAGAACGGCCGGGTCTTCGGCAACATGACCGTGCGCGAGAACGTGCTGGTGGGGATGCACCGGCACCTGCGCGCGGCCCGGCCGTTTCCCGGGCTGCGGCACCTGCTGGTCTTGAGCTGGATTCCGCTGCTCGCCGAGACGTTTCTGGCGCTGGCCCGGCCCCCGAGCGTGCGTAAGGAACAGGCGGCGCAGGACGTGGAGGTGCGCCGTCAGCTCGGCCGGTTTGGCGAGCGGCTCCTGCCGCGTCAGGACCAGCTTGCCTTTTCGTTGTCCTACGCGAACCGTCGCCGCACCGAGATCGCGCGGGCGCTCGCCATGCGGCCGAGCCTGCTGCTGCTCGACGAGCCAACCGCCGGCATGAATCCGACCGAGACCAGCGAAGTGCTCGATCAGCTACTCGAGCTGCGGGCCGAGGGGCAGGCGATGCTCTTGATCGAGCACAAGCTCGATCTGGTGATGACCCTCTCCGACCACGTGATCGTCCTGGACTACGGCAAGCCGATCGCCGCCGGCAAGCCAGCCGACGTGCAGCGCGACGAGCGGGTGATCGAAGCGTATCTCGGACGGCGTGCACGGAGCGACGTCGAGGTGCCGGATTGACGACCCCGCTGCTCGAGTTGAAAAACGTCGACGCGTATTATGGGCCGGTTCACGCCCTGTCGGACGCATCGTTGCACGTCAACTCGGGTGAGATCGTGTGTTTGCTGGGTGGCAACGCGTCGGGGAAATCGACGACGATGAAGGTGATTCTCGGGCTGCTGCACCCGGCCAACGGCCAGGTCTTGCTCGACGGCGAGGACCTGACCAGCAAGCCAACACCGGACCGGATCCGGCGGGGTCTCGCGTCGGTGCCCGAGGCGCGGCGCATCTTTCCCACGCTGACCATCGACGAGAACCTTCGCATGGGCGCCTATTTGCGCGGCGACCGGGCCGGAATTCAGGCGGACCTGCGAAGGATGTACGACCTCTTTCCCCGACTGGCCGAGCGTCGACGCCAGCTTGGCGGCACCATGAGCGGCGGCGAGCAGCAGATGTTGGCGATGGCGCGCGCCCTGATGAGCCGGCCCCGGCTGATCTGCATGGACGAGCCGACGATGGGGCTCGCGCCGATCTTCGTCGAGCGGGTGCTCGATCTGATCGGGGAGATCAACCGGCTGGGAGTCTCCGTCTTCATGGTCGAGCAGAACGCGACCCTCGCCCTCTCGATCGCCAATCGCGGCTACGTCCTGCAAACCGGCGTGCTCACCCTTCAGGGGGATGCCCGTGACCTTCTCGCGAGCCCCTCGATCCGCGAAGCGTACCTGGGTCAGCGCGCCTCGTCGGATTAGTCCGACTTGCAGGCGTCACCCGGCCAGGGGTGCTTGTTCAGGACGAGGAAATCGTCCGCTGAAACGTCGATCCGATACTTCCGGGCGGCCCCGAGGATCTTCTTCCTCGCTTCCTCTTGCGCCTGGCAACTGTCGAACTGGGTCAACGGCCACCGCGAGATCGCGTCGCGAACGTGCGATGGGTTCTCGATCGGCAGGTGTCGCTCGCCATTGTGGTCGATCCAGGCGAAATCGTTATCCGGAAGCGCCTTGCGCTCGCCACTGGTCAGTCGGGACATGTCGGCCTCCTGATAGAGCCTCGCACGAGCGGCAAGAAGCGAGCCTCACCGGATCACCCGCTGCTCAGCCGATCAACACCTGGTTCACCCATTCGACCGACCGTTCGTAGAGGTCCGGCAGGGCGTCCTCGTCGATCGGCAGCGCCCGGGCCGAGGCGGAGACGCCCTTCCAGTCCCCGCGCTCGTAGGCCTGAACCAGACAAAAGACGTCGTTGAGACGGTTGGGGCGGCCGAGGAGCGCGTCGCGTACCTCGTTGGGCACGGCGAGCTCGTTGAGCAGGTCTTCCATCGGCCGGCCGATCAAGGCGTCGAGCGACGAAAACAGCCCGACCAGGAACAGATCCGGCTCCCTTCCCTTCATCTGGATCAAGGGTGCCAGGCGTTCGCAAAAGTTGGCGCGAACCAGGCTCGTCGTCACCAGCTCGGACGGCTTGTCGTAGCCGAGGCCGGTGACCGCGACCAGCGACGCCCATTGGCGCACCACGTTCGCGCCAAGGAGAACCAGGGCGTGGCGAATCGACTTGACTTGATTCGAGAGTCCAAACCAGGCCGAGTTGATGTAACGGAGGAGCTTCACCGAGAGCGCGACGTCCTGCTTGATGATCTGCTCGATCCGATCGAAGTCGACGTCGGGCTGATTGATCTCGCGCATCAGCCGCAAGTAGTTGACCTTGTTGCCGGAGATATCCTCGCGGGCAATGACTTCCGGCTGACAGAAAAAGAATCCCTGGAAGTACTCGTATCCGAGTGCCACCGCCTCCTTGAAGTCCGCGTGGGATTCAAGGCGCTCGGCGAGGAGCTGGATCCGCCGGGGCAGGAATCGCAGGGCAGCCGCGCGACGGACCTCGGCCGATTCCGTCGAGAAGTCGACCCGAATGATGTTGGCGAGTCCGATCAGCGACTCGTGGCCAGGGCGCAAGGCGTAGCTGCCCAGCGCCAGCAGATAGCCGCCCTGCTTGAGGGCCTGGCAGGCGCGGAGCAGCTCCTCGTCGGCGCCGACCGGATCGAGGATCTCGACCACGACCTTATCCGGGGGCAGCAGCATCGCCGCCTGCTGGACGAGCAGCGAGCGCGTCAGGTTGATAAACGCCTTCTTCGACTGGGTGAGCTCGTCGAATCCGAACACGTGCAGACTGTGACTGATGACCGTTCGCGCGTCGAGATCGCTATCCGCGTACGCGAAGGTGGACTCCTCCGGCCTGCGGAAGCACAGCTCGTAGGCCGAGACACGCTCGCGTTGATCGAAAATCGGCTGCCGCACCACGAATGCTTTCACCGCGGCCCCCCTTTTCCCCTACTCACGACGCCATGCTGCTCGTCGGTCAGGCAGTCGCCGACCACGTTCGGAATGAGATCGTGAATCGCCTTGAAACCAAGGACATATTCGCAACTTGCCGCGCTGGCGCCCGCCGGCGCGAGCGCGAGGGCGATGACCTGGGCCGCCAGCAAGATCGCGATGAAGAACACGCGCACTGGCCGCCTTCTCCTTCCGTGGTCGGTAACACCGCGATGCTCGCGCGACGAGTATAGCAGCCGTGCGCCGTCCCGTCAGCAGATGGGAACGGTGGCCTCACCCCCTGCCCCTCTCCACCGGAGGTGGA
>JBOGTX010000065.1:0-3138 GCA_050695695.1 Chloroflexota bacterium | reverse complement strand
GCCGCTCGGCCAGATCATCGCCCAATCACGCCGAAGCTTTTGGAGATGCGTGGTGAAGAAAATCCGAATTGGCCTGGTTGGCGCGGGCTTTGCCGCTAGCTTTCACGCCCAGTGTTATCGACGTGTCGCCGGCGTCGAGGTGGAGCTCCGCGCGGTGACGGCGGCGCACCGCGAGCGCGCCCAAAAGCTGGCCGACGAGTTCGGAATCGAGCGCGTTGACGGCAGCGTCGACGCGCTGCTGGCGGACCCGGAGGTCGATCTGGTCGACGTCTGTGCACCGAACAACCTGCACGCGCCGTTGATCGAAGCCGCCGCGGCCGCCGGCAAGCACGTCGCGGTGGAGAAGCCGCTGACCGGCTACTTCGGCGACGACTGGCCGGATCCTAACGCCCGGATCGGCGACGTCGTGCCGGGCGCGCGCATGCGGGCCGGGGCGCTCGCGAACGCGGACCGTGCTCTTGCCGCCTGCGAGCGCGCGAATGTCCGTCTGCTTTACGCCGAGAACTGGGTCTACGCCCCGGGCGTTCAGAAGGTGCGGCGGCTGCTGGAACAGGCCGGGGGGACGATCCTGCGGATCGAAGGGGAAGAGTCGCACTCCGGAAGCCACGCCGCGTATTATCGACGCTGGCGGACCGCCGGTGGGGGCACGCTGCTCGGCAAGGGTTGCCACCCGCTTGGCGCGACCCTCTACCTGAAGCGCGTGGAAGGGCAGCGCCGAAACGGCGTGCCGATCCGCCCGCGCGGCGTAGTCGCCGAGACCGCCCGACTGACCCGGACCCCGGGCTTCGAGCGCGAGGCGGTCCACTACATCAAGCACGGGTACGATGACATCGAGGACTGGGCGTCGATCCTGGTGACCTTCGACGACGGAACGGTCGCCCAGATCACTGCCTCTGACACGACGCTGGGGGGCATCCGGAACTACCTGACCGTGTTCGCCTCGAACGCGGTCGCCACCGTCAACGTGAACCCCAACAATCTCTGCGTGGCCTACGCGCCCGACGCCTCGATCTTCGGCGACGAGTACATCACCGAGAAGATCGAGACCAAGGCAGGCTGGAGCTTTCCGGCCCCGGACGAGAATTGGGTCACCGGCTACCCTCACGAGATCCAGGACTTCGTCGAGGCGGTGGTGAACGACCGCGAGCCCTTGTCCGGCGCCGCGCTCGCCCGCGACGTGATCGCGGTCGTCTTCGCCGGCTACGAGTCGGCAGCCGAGGGCAAGCGGGTCGTGATAGACTAGGGTAAGAGCCTTCACTCCGAGCGCGAGCGAGGTTTTCGCGATGGTTGTCACCAAGAAGCGCCTGACGGTGGAAGAGTTCGCCCGTCTGCCGACCGGACAGGGCGTGCGCTACGAACTGGTGAACGGAGAATTGAGAACGATGGCGGCGGCGGGAGGCAGGCACGGCGCGGTGGTGGCGCGAATCACCGTGCGGCTCGGTAGCTTTCTGGAGAGCCACGACCTTGGCGTGCTGTTCGGAGCGGAGACCGGCTTCTTCCTGCAACGGAACCCGAACCACCTTCGCGCGCCCGATGCCGCCTTCGTGACCCACGAGCGCCTGGCTGGTTTGGATCAGGTCGCCGGCTTTCTCGAGGTCGCCCCGGATTTCGTGGTCGAGGTCGTGTCTCCGAGCGATAGCTGGTCTGACGTCACGTCGAAGGCGCAGGATTGGTTGGACCGCGGCGTTCGGATCGCCTGGCTGGTCGATCCCGAGGCACACTCGGTCGAGGTCTGGCGGACCGGCGGGCGGGTCGAGCGGCGAGCCCGCGACGAGGAGGTCGACGCCGAGCCGGCCTTGCCGGGCTTCCGGTGCCGAGCGAGCGAGCTTTTTCCGAAGCACCTGAGCGGGTTTTGAGACGGCCCAACATGAAGCATCCCGAATATTGCCGGTCGCGGCGTGGAGACCTCTCTCCCGGCCTCTCCCCGGCCGGGGAGAGGAGCTTCCAAGGGAGATCCTTCCTTGGGAGTCCCCGCTCTCCCCGTTGCGCGGAGAGGTACGGCGAAGGCAGAATCTCCCTTGGGAGTCCCCGCTCTCCCCGCGCCCGGCGTGTTAACGCCCCGGCGTCTGGGATAGAGAGCGGGACAGGGTGAGAGAGGTCTCCGCGCCGCGGAAAGCAAGCTTGGGATGCTTCACATTAGCAACGGTGACGAGGGTGAGTAATCGATGATCGGGCGAGTAGCAGTGTCTCACGGGCCGAAGCTGCCCTTCGAGATCCGGGAATACGCGGTGGCCGAGCCAGCGCCGGACGAGATTCTGGTGAAGATCACCCTGGCGAGCGTCTGCGGATCGGACCTGCACATCTGGCGGGGCGAGACACCGCCGCTGCAGAAGGCGCCGGGGGTTCCTGGCCACGAGATGACCGGGGTCGTCGCCGCGCTCGGACGCAACCGCAAGACCGACACTCTGGGCCGGCCCCTCAAGGAGGGCGACCGCGTCGCGTTCGCCTACTTCATCCCGTGTGGCTCGTGCTGGACCTGCCTGACCGGAACCACTGGCTGCCCGAATCGCTACCGGAGCCGCTCCTCGCTCACCGTCGACGATCCGCCCCATTTCCACGGCGCCTATGGCGACTATTACTATCTTCTGCCACGTCAGTGGGTCTACCTCGTTCCCGACGAGCTTTCCGACGACCTGGTCGCGCCGGTCAACTGCGCGCTCTCCCAGGTCATTTACGGCCTGAACCGGATCGGCGTCTGGCTCGGCGATACGGTGGTGATCCAGGGCGCCGGTGGCCTGGGGATCAACGCCATCGCGGTCGCCCGAGACATGGGCGCCGGTCGGGTCATCGTCGTCGACGGCGTGCCGGAGCGACTGGAGCTCGCCAGAGCGTTTGGCGCGGACGCGACGATCGACCTTCGCGAGCTGCCGAACCGCGCTGACCGGGTGGCTCGGGTGAAGGATCTGACCGGAGGGGTCGGGGCGGACGTCTGCGTCGAAGTCGTCGGCGTGCCAAGCGTCGTCCAGGAAGGGCTCGAAATGCTGAGAGTCGGCGGTCGCTACCTGATGATGGGCAACATCGTGCCCGGCGCGGCGGCGGAGATCGTGCCGCACGACGCGGTGCGTCAGCCGAAGCAGATCCTTGGCGTTCTGTCGTACGACGCCTGGGTGATTCCCCGGGCCCTGGACTGGCTGGTTC